>JADHXS010000041.1 GCA_016782835.1 Phycisphaerae bacterium
TGCCCGTCGCCGGCAGTATCGACGGGTCGAACACATCTAAATCAATCGTCAGGTAAACATTGTCCGTCAACAATTCGAGCACATGGGCAATCCAGCTTCGGTCCTGACCGTCGCAGATATCGTGAGCCAAAAACACCCGGTCGGCATCCATATTGGCTTTTTCACTGGTATCCATACTGCGAATGCCGACTTGAATAATCGGACAATGTGCTTTCGCGCGGGCCATCACACAGGCATGATTAAACGGGGAGCCTTCATACGTATCCCGCAGGTCACAATGGGCATCCAACTGCAACACCGTCAAATTCTCGTACCGGTCGGCCATCGCCAGTTGCATCTGTCAAGGCAAAAACATCTTCAAATCCCTCACCCAATCACTCAAAGCACACTGCGCAAACACTTCGCCGCCTTCGATTCTACCCTGAAAACTGTGAAGGTTTACAAAGTGCGGAGTCGCCTTTAGCGACGACTTTCTTAATTTTTTCTTTTTGCTGTTTGATTTTTAATATACATCGCCGGTTTTTATCGGACACCATCCTATAACAAATCTGACATTCCATTTGCCTTTGCCCAATTGAATCGTATCTTTTAATTAGAAACCGAAATATTCATATTAGTCTGGGGGGACGTAATATGTACTGCAAAGACAAATCTCGTTTAAAACGAAAACACAGAGGTATTGCACTGATTATCTCAATGATTTTCATCGCCATTTTTTCGACATTAGCAATGGCCATGTTCACCATGTCATCGAACAATACAATCACCGCCAATAACTTCCATCAGGCAAACGAATCACGTGTCGCAGCCGAATCCGGCCTCGAAGTCATTCGCTATTATCTGGGACAATTCGAAGTTTCCAGTACCGTCTCTGAAGAACAGTGGTATTCCCTGCTGACAAGTTCACTACAGGATTCCATGACGTTAAGCGGATTGAGTTGCGCAATTGACGGAACCACTTTTACCATTGGGAGCAGTCAATCGCCTGTATTATTAGGCTCGATTACAAACCGGGGTTTTTACGCGGAACTGCAGCCCGGTCTTGTCATGACGCCCAACGGCCTGACCGACGGAATCACCTTCCGCGTCACGGGAGTCAACAACGGAATCAGCCGTTTAATCGAAGGCGGATTTACATACGGCGTTGAAGAAAACGTTAACTCTGTCTTTGATTTCGGCGTCGCAACCAAAGGGCCTTTGAGCCTTCAGGGAAACATTTTGCTGGATGGTGTGAATATTGCCGTAGAATCCGATGTGTACATCGAAAGTATGAATGAGACAAACGCTTTAGAGATTATCGGAAATTCCCAGATTGCCGGCGATGTCAAGATTGTCAACCCCGACGGAACCGTTACATTACAGGGCGGAAAAGCAGGTATCGGCGGAGAAACCGGCTCAGACGCCATTGAAAACCACGTGGATATCGGCGTTGCCGCAACGGAGTTTCCCATTCCTGACACGGACCATTTTGAGCAGTATGTCACCGGTATTACAATCGATTCTTCAACTGATACATCTAACAATGCTACTTATGAGAATATCCGCATCGCAGCAGGTACCAATCCTCATTTTAGCGGTGATGTCCAACTTAACGGCATTATTTTCATCGAAACACCCAATGTAGTTACTTTTTCCGGTAATGTCGATATCACGGGTATTATCATTGGCGATGGCGACGTAACCGACAACTCCGGCACCAATCAAATCAACATCACCGGTAATATCAGCAGTTCCAGCGTGTCTAACCTGCCTGTAGAAACATACGGCGAGTTAACCGAGGAAGTAGGTACTTTTATGATGGCACCCGGATTTGCGGTTTCATTTGGCGGCAGTTTCGGAACACTCAACGGGGCTATTGCCGCTAACGGGGTTACATTTTTCGGCAACGCTGGCGGTGAAATTGGCGGCTCGATACTGAATTACTCGGATGAGCCCATGACGTTAAGCGGAAACAGTGACCTGTATTTCAACCGCTCCGGCATTACCGATATTCCCGCAGGGTTCGTGCCCGTCTATGATATCGTGATTCACTACCAGCCTGTTTCGTATAGTGAAAATATCTTGTAAAAACCTCTAAGAGATTTACAAAAAACAAAAAAGCCGTTCGGACATCACTGGTCTCCGGACGGCTTTTTTTATTTCGATTTTTTGATAATTAAACAGCGACTCTCGCTGCCAAAATTCTATTTTACCACACCCAGACGTCGCAGGGTTGCGCGGGCCCATTTGGCCGAGCGGGTCTGCGCCCACAGCAAAAACCACAGTGCCACAAACCACATCCCGCAAAACCGCAGGTAAAACAGAATCTTCCAGAAAGTCGAACCCTGGGCTTTACACCAGCCACCGCAGAGCAACTCTTTGGGCAGCCAAACGGTTCCAACCAGAACACCCGGCAGAATGCGCTGCCACGGAACCAAGATTACCATCAATAACAGGGAGATAAAGAACGCCCTGGCAATGTGATTGATGCCGCCCAGCCGACCGGTCAGGGAAATTTTCAAACACATCAACAACGTCAGGCTGTACAGGATGGCCCCAATCAGGACGAGGAAATTGCAGATCGCGACAAGGCCTCGTGCAAAATTGCAGGAAATCTTGAACAGCGCCGCCACATCCATGTCAGAGTCCGCCTGCGATTCGTCAGCAATCTGTTCAGGGGAAGCCTGGTCCTCTTCAGTTTCAAGAATAATTTTTTCTTCCGCCACGGCTTCGGTCTGTGGCTGGCTTTGTTCAACGGATTCGGTTACCTTTTCAACTTCTTCGGCAACATTAACCGTCGCGGCCAATGGCAATAGTCCGGTCGCTTCGGCCGGTGGCTGCGTATCGGATTGTACCACCGATGAAGTTTTTTCGCTGTCCGATTTTGGACAAGCCGCTTGGGGGCCGGCCGGACATTTCATCTGGCACGATGTCTTTTGGTCACTGCACGCCTTACAGGCTTTTTGCTCAATTAAATTCACCCGGTGCAGCCAGAAAATAACCTGGGGCAGCAATAAACCAATCAACATCACAAGAAATAAAAAGTTTTTCATCGACTTGCAAACGCCAATTGCTTCAAGTGAATCGGTCGTATCTACAATATCCTGCGATTTGCGGGAAGTTGGTTCCACGTTTTGTTCTCCTTAACTGTCTTTAACAGGTTTATTTATACTTATATGATAAACTGTCTTAATCATTTATTCAATCTTCTTTTTTCCTGCAACATTATACTCTCGAATTGCCAATCGACATTCGTCAATCTTTAATAAAATGAGTGGGTCTGTAAGCCGAGTTCTGTCCCCGCACTAAAAAAAGTAAAAACACAACAACTCAGTTGTTTTGGCCTGTTGATTCAGGCCAATGCGCTAAGTTTCAATATCCATACTTTTTTTAGTGCGGGGGACGGTCATTATACTCGACCAGCCGTTGCCGACCGGCTCTGTCGACAGGTCTCCCCGTCGGCACGCAACCTACCCGCTGTGGTAGTGTTCGGGCCAAACACACAGCATACTTGGTCTTGCAGGCGGTGGGGTTTACCGTGCCGCCGCTGTCACCAGCGACGCGGTGCGCTCTTACCGCACCGTTTCACCCTTACCTGTGCCCCGCACTAAAAAAAGCAAGAACGTAACAATTAAATCGGTTTGGCCTGTTGAGTCAAAACCACACGCTAAACTGTAATGCCCATACTTTTTTTAGTGCGGGGCCATCGGCGGACTATTCTCTGTGGCACTTTCCCGCGGGTTTCCCCGGGTGGCCGTTAGCCACCACCGTTGCCCTGCCCTGCTCGGACTTTCCTCCGGGTGTCTTCCAACCCGGCGACCGACCGACCCACTCAGGGGTTCATTATAACATAGAAATAGAAACTTTCCAGTGTCTTCATTCCGGCAAATTCACGACATTGACAGGCTTTCCGGCCATGAAGCCTTTGACATTTTGGGCCGTAATCTGCATCAGTTGTCTGCGGGCCGCCAGTGTTGCCCAGGCGATATGCGGCGTCATTATACAGTTTTTAGCCTTTAGCAGCGGATTGTCGGGGCGAATCGGTTCTTCGGACACGACATCCAGCCCGGATCCGGCAATTTGTCCCCGATTGAGGGCCTCTGCCAGGTCATTCTCATTAACAATGGCCCCGCGGGCAGTATTGATTAAAAACGCCGTCGGCTTCATCAACCCCAGCAGGTGCTTATCAACAAATCCGGCATTCTCATCCGTCAGCGGACAATGCAGAGATACCACATCTGAACCCCGGAATAATTCCTCCTGCGAAACCCACTCAAACGGTTCATATCCCGGTGCGGCTTTCAGCGTTCGTGTGTTAGCAATGACTTCCATTCCCAGCGCATGGGCAATTGCTCCAACCCGCTCACCAATCTGCCCGAATCCCACAATGCCAATGGTTTTTCCAGCCAATTCAATCTGCGGCGTATCCCAGAAACAAAAATACGGCCCCGCCGTCCACCGACCCGCGTAAACCTGCTCACTGTGCAGCGCAATACGATGACACAACTCCAATAGCAGCGCAAAGGTGTACTGCGCCACGGAATCGGTACTGTAGACCGGCACATTGGAGACAACAATTCCGCGAGCCGTCGCCGCTTGCAGGTCAATATTGTTAACCCCCGTTGCCAGGACCGCAATGAATTTCAGCTCATCCAGTTGGTCAATCGTTTTCCTGAAAAGCGGCGTCTTATTCGTAATCAAAATATCCGCTCCGGCGGACCGCTGGAGAATTTGCTCATCCATCGTTCGGTCATAGACCGTTACATCCCCCAACGCCTCAATCACATCCCACGGGTTATCCCCGGGGTTGGTGGTATATCCATCCAAAACAACTATTTTCATCCGACTGTCCTCTTAAACCTGTTTTGGGCGTTTTAAGCCATTCCAACCGACTCAAAAAACATTCTATCAAAACGATAACCGCATAGAAAGAAGTATCCCTCTGTTCTCCTTGAATTTCAAAACACAGTTTAAAAGCAAAAAACGAAGGTCCATCGGCCAATAATTAACAAAAATGTAATATTGACAAAAATGTAAACTTCCTGTTTAATTCTACCAATCAGCATGAAAACGAAAATCAAAAACAACGATTGAAAAAGGAGTTATACGACATGCCAAAACGCACGGATATCCACAAAGTCATGATTATCGGTTCGGGGCCTATTATCATCGGTCAGGCCTGTGAGTTTGACTATTCCGGGACTCAGGCTTGCAAGGCACTGCGAAAATTAGGGTATCAAATCGTTCTGGTCAACTCTAATCCCGCAACCATCATGACAGACCCGGGTATGGCGGATGTTACCTATATTGAACCGCTGAACCTTGAAACCATGGCAAAAATCATCAAAAAGGAACGTCCGGACGCCCTGCTGCCGAATCTTGGCGGACAAAGTGCCTTGAACCTTTCCTCCGAATTGGCCAAGGCAGGTATTCTTAAAAAATACGGTGTGAAAGTCATTGGCGTACAGATCGACGCAATCGAGCGTGGTGAGGACCGGATCGAATTCAAAAAGACCATGGACAAGCTGGGCATCGAGATGCCCAAAAGCAAGCCTGCCCATTCCGTCGAGGAGGCCGAGGTCATCGCCAATGAACTGGGATTCCCCATTGTGATACGCCCGGCCTATACGATGGGCGGTACCGGCGGCGGATTGGTCTATAACATGGATGAACTGCAAACCATTGCCGCCCGAGGCATTTCCGCCAGCCTGGTTGGGCAAATACTCGTCGAGGAATCTGTTCTGGGCTGGGAAGAGTTGGAACTGGAAGTCGTCCGAGATTCCAAGGGACAGAAAATAACCGTTTGTTTCATTGAAAACGTTGATGCCATGGGCGTGCATACCGGCGACTCTTACTGCACCGCTCCGATGCTCACCATCAGCAAGAAACTCCAGCAGCGGCTCCAAAAATATTCCTACGATATCGTCGAAGCCATCGGCGTCATCGGCGGAACCAATGTGCAGTTTGCGCACGACCCGAAGACCGGCCGCGTAGTTGTCATCGAGATTAACCCGAGAACCTCCCGTTCATCGGCCCTGGCTTCAAAGGCAACGGGATTCCCGATTGCGCTGATCTCCTCGATGCTGGCCGGGGGCCTGACGCTCGATGAAATTCCCTATTGGCGATGCGGCACACTGGATAAATACACCCCGTGGGGAGACTATGTCGTCGTTAAGTTCGCACGCTGGGCCTTTGAGAAATTCAAAGGATCCGAGGACAAACTGGGCACACAGATGCGTGCCGTCGGTGAAGTCATGAGTATCGGAAAAAACTATAAAGAAGCTTTCTTAAAAGCCATACGCTCTCTTGAAAACGGAAGATACGGTCTTGGGTTTGCCAAAAACTTCAACAAACTTTCTCTCGATGAGCTAATGCAGCGTTTGACAATTCCGACCAGCCAGCGACAGTTCCTGATGTATGAAGCGTTGCGAAAAGGCGCTGATATCGACGTCCTGCATGAAAAAACTTACATCAAGAAGTGGTTCATACAGCAAATGAAAGAGTTGGTGGAGTTAGAAGAATCTCTTCTGAAGTACAAAGGCAAATCGCTGCCTGATAAACTTTTGAAACAGGCCAAGCAAGATGGCTTTGCCGACGCTTACCTGGCAAAACTGCTTGCCGTGCCGGAAGAAAGCATCCGCAAACAGCGACTCAAAATCGGCATCGTCGAGGCATGGGAAGCCGTTCCCGTCAGCGGCGTTGAAAATGCGGCCTATTATTACTCCACCTATAATGCACCCGATCAGGTCGGTACGTCTGACAATCGAAAAATCATGGTGTTAGGCGGCGGCCCCAATCGAATCGGTCAGGGCATTGAATTCGATTATTGCTGTGTCCATACCGCCTTTACGTTAAGAGATGAAGGCTACGAAACGATCATGGTCAACTGTAACCCGGAAACGGTCTCCACAGACTATGACACTTCCGATAAGCTTTATTTTGAACCGCTGACCGTCGAGGATGTCCTGAGCATCTACGAAAAAGAAAAACCGGAAGGCATCATCGTGCAGTTCGGCGGACAGACACCATTGAATATCGCCCGGCAACTGGAAGAGGCCGGCGTTAAAATTATCGGGACCACTCCCGAAACCATTGATTTGGCCGAAGACCGCGACCGGTTCAGAATGATTATGGAAAAAATCAACATTCCCATGCCAAAATCCGGCATGGCCAGCACACTCGAAGGCGCACTGGAAATCGCCGCCCAAATCGGCTATCCGCTGATGGTACGGCCATCGTATGTGCTGGGAGGACGCGGCATGGAGGTCGTTTATGATGAAGACGCACTCCGCCAGTATGTCGCCGCCGCCGTAGAGGTAACTCCCGAACGGCCAATCCTGATTGACAAATTTCTTGTCAATGCGATTGAGGCTGAAGCCGATGCCATCGCCGACGGCAAGGATGCTTTCGTGCCGGCGGTCATGGAACACATTGAACTGGCCGGTATCCATTCCGGCGATTCGGCCTGTGTGATTCCGCCGGTATCGATTCCGCAAAGGCATCTTGATACCATCTGCGAATACACCCGAAAAATCGCAACCCAATTGAATGTTGTCGGACTGATGAATATCCAGTATGCCATCGCCGATGACATCGTGTATGTCCTCGAAGCCAACCCGCGGGCATCCAGAACCGTTCCGCTGGTATCGAAGGTCTGCGGCATTTCAATGGCCAGGATTGCCACTCAGGTCATGCTCGGCAAAAAGCTGTCCCAGATGAAGCTGCAACAGAAAAAGTTCCCGCATTTCGGCGTTAAAGAAGCGGTCTTCCCATTCAAAATGTTCCCGGAGGTCGATCCGCTGCTCGGTCCTGAGATGCGCTCTACGGGAGAGGTTCTGGGACTGGCCGATTCATTCGGACTGGCGTTCTTCAAGGCTCAGGAGGCAACGCAGGAAACCCTGCCTTCGGTCGGAACCGTCCTGATCACGGTTGCCGAGCCGGATAAGACTTATATCACAAAAACGGCCAAACAGTTTGCCGACATGGGCTTTAAGATTCTTGCAACCGAAGGAACCTGTCAATTTCTGACGAAAAAAGGGATTCCCGCCGAACCGGTCCTGAAGGTGTATGAGGGCAGGCCCAATATTATTGATCGAATTAAAAACAAAGAAATCCAACTAATCATTAATACCCCAATCGGCAAACAAAGCCAATACGATGACTCCTATATTCGAAAGGCCGCAATCAAATACAAGATTCCGTATATTACGACCGCAACGGCCGCAGCGGCCAGTGCCAAAGGAATTGCCGCAAAGCAAAAATCCGATACGGAGGTTAAATCCTTACAGGAATACCACGCGGAAATATCGTAAACGGCGCGGGCTTTGGAACATTGCAGTACGAAAATAGATGTTATACGGAAGCAACTTCCAGCCTCCGCAGGAGGCGCTATCCTGTAGCCTCGCCCGTAAGGTGGAATGGAGAAGGACTTCTCCCTTATCCCCCAGCCCGCTGGGCTGGGCAAAAGATAGCTAGGCCTTTCAGGCCGTTATCGAACTATTTATTCCCGTTTCAATTCAATGTGGCGGGCAAAGTTTTTGTCGTCGCGTTCGGGGTAATCCTGTCGGTAATGAACACCGCGGGATTCTTTTCGCTCTTTGGCGGCATAGGCCATCAACCCGGCCACGGTCAGCATGTTCTGGCACTCCCAGCCGAACGAGTTGGTAAAGACCTTATCCATTACATACCGCTGCCAGAAGGCGATAATCTCGGCGGCCTCGGTCAGCGGCGTTTCCTGCCGGGTGATACCGACATTGCGCCACATCAGTGCCCGCAGCGAGTTTCGTACATCTTCGGCATCCAGCCGGCTGCGATCCGACAACGGAACATCGCACTGCATCCGATGGTGTTCGGCCTTGACGGCGCCGTTGACCAGGCTCGTGGCGGATTGGCCCGCGATTTTTCCGAAAACCAGCCCTTCGAGCAGTGAATTGCTGCCCAGACGGTTGGCTCCGTGCAGGCCGGTAGAGGCCACTTCGCCGCAGGCAAACAGGCGAGGGATATTCGTCGCGGCAATCGCATCGGTTTTGACGCCGCCAATCATATAATGGGCGCTGGGCCGGACGGGAATCAGGTCTCTGGAAATGTCAATATCGAAACTTTCGCACAATTCGCTAATCAGCGGAAACCGCTTCAGAAAATGGACCTTGTCAAAATGCCGGATATCCAGATAGACATGGGTGGCGCCGGTTTTGAGCATCCGGTCGAGAATCGCCCGGCTGACGACATCACGCGGGGCCAATTCGCCGGCCGGGTCGTATTCCTTCATAAACCGCTCCTGATTGCAGTCACGCAAAACACCGCCTTCACCCCGAAGGGTTTCGGTAATCAAGGCGCGCGAAGCCCCGGCGATATACAACGTCGTCGGATGGAACTGCATAAACTCCATATCCCGCAGAATCGCCCCCCCGCGCCAAGCCATGCCCAGCCCGTCGGCGGTGGAACATTCAGGATTGGTTGTTTCCCGATACAGCCGGCCCGCTCCGCCGGTAGCTAAGATCGTCGCCCCGGCCCAGATAATCTGAAGACTGCCGCTGGGCCGACGCCCGATTGCACCAATGCATTCGTGCTTTTCATCCGTCAGTAGGTCAATGGTAAAGAAATGCTCAATGACATTGATTGATTCCATTTGCCGCACTTTGCGGCTTAGACTTTCGGCAATGCCCCGGCCAGTTGAATCGCCGTGCGAATGGGCAATGCGGGCATGACTGTGTCCGCCTTCCAGCGTAATATCAAGCTTGCCGTTAACCCGGTCGAACTCCGTCCCCCACTCGATAAGCTGATGGATCAGGGCCGGCCCTTCTTTCACCACGCGAGCGACCACTTCCGCATCGCCGATACCGCAGCAGGTCTTCAGCGTATCGTCGATATGCGATTCAAAACTGTCGGCTTTGTCCAGCACCGAGGCAATGCCCCCTTGTGCATTCCACGTGTTGCTGTCGCTGAACGTCCCCTTGCACACCAGCGTTACATTGCAATGTTCAGCAGCCTCCAACGCCGCCCGAAGCCCCGCAATCCCGGCTCCAATCACAAGGCAGTCCGTAAATAACTGCTGTGTTGAAGTCGTATTGACCGGAACCAAATACCGCCGGATATCCGCCTGTCGTGTTGACATGATTATTGTATCCTTAAATTACAGTTTACTGAACGTTTTCCAATCACAGGTTTGCAGCGACTGTACCACACTTTCTCCCAGCCGCCCTTCTTCGACACTGCTGTTCTCATCGTACGGCACGATTGAAAGCAGCGTCGTATCACTGAAGTCACAGATGACATCGGGGCTTGTTTCTTCCGGCACATCCGCCGTTTGGGCATTGTATCCATTAATCACCAGCCCCGCAACCGGTAATCCGGCATTTCGCACCGCTTCAATCGTCAGCAGGCTGTGATTAATCGTCCCGAGATTCGGGCGGGCGACAATCACGACAGACAGGTCAAACGCGACCGCCAAATCCAGAATCGTCTCCGTTTCCGTAATCGGCACCAGTGCCCCCCCGATGCCTTCAACCAGCACCACGTCGCAGTTTTCACATAAATATTTATATGCCGTAGCAATCGCCTCATAATCGACCGAATGCCCCTCAATCTGCGCACAGGTCACCGGTGCGGCCGGCGTCTTGTACGTCACCGGCGTAATCACCGTCAGCGGATAATCCGCATCGGCGCACATCGCTAAAAATTCCGTGTCATCACTGACCAACCCTTCACGGTCATGCCGACAACCCGACGCAATCGGCTTGAACACACCGACCTTCAGCCCCTGCCGTCGCAAAACCGCCGCGATACCACCGGTAATCAGACTTTTCCCCACGCCGGTATCCGTCCCGGTAATAAACAAACCATTCTTTTTAGGCAATTTTAAATCAAGCATACATTTTCCCAAGGACCCCAACGGGGTCATAACAATAATAGCCGCGGGTGCAGGGAGCAAAGCGACCGGAACCCGTGGCAAAAATCAAAAAACAACCACAACCCCGTAGGGGTTGAATATAATGCTTCTGCTACGAACCGCACTGTAATTATTCGACACCTACAGGGTCAAAAAGCTTTTCACGTCAATATACCACGGGTTCCGCTTCGCTATACCCGTGGCTATTATTATTTAAGCCCTAAGGGCTTATTTGGATGCCGAATCAAGTCCGGTATGACAAGTCAATTTTGGTAAATCATGTTTGAGCGTATTTTCAATTATATCCATCAATTTCTGCAATGTCTCCATATCCATTCCCACTGCCGGCATCAGGACAACCACATTCCCCAGCGGCCGCATCATGGCCCCCTTGGGACGCATCGCGGCACAGACTTTGGCGCCAATCTTTTGTTCAAATAGAAATGGTTCTTTCGTTTCCTTATCGGCCACCAGTTCAATGCCGCCAACCATCCCGCATTGGCGACAATCGCCGACATACGGTAACTTTTCAAATCGCTCAAAATAATCCGCAATCAACCGAATCTTTTCCGGCAGGGTTCCAAGAATGTCGTTCTCCTCGAATAATTCGAGTGAGGCCAATGCCGCGGCACATCCGAGGGCGTTACCGGTATAGGTATGGCCGTGGTAGAAGGTCTTATGAATATCGCCGGCAACCAGAAACGCATCAAAAATCGTTTGCGTCGCCAGCGTCGCCGCCAATGGCAGATAACCGGCACTGATACCTTTAGCCACACACATCAAATCCGGCCGCACAGCCTCATGCTCACAGGCAAACATCCTGCCCGTCCGCCCAAAACCCGTCGCCACTTCGTCCACAATCAGCAGCGTATCATATTTGCGAGACAGTGCCTCAACACCTTTTAAAAATCCCTTCGGGTGCACGAGTATCCCCGCCGCTCCCTGCACCAAAGGCTCAACCACAATCCCGGCAATCTGACCGGCATGTTCTTTCAGCAATGCCTCCATCTTTGCCAGACTGTACTCAGTACATTCCTTTTCGGTTCCATCAAAGCGATACGGATGCGGACTGGGGACATAAAACGTTTCAAACAGCAGCGATTTAAATATTCCGTGGAATAAATCCATCCCGCCGACACTGACCGAGCCAACCGTATCACCGTGGTAGGCTTCTTTCAGCGAAATAAATTTTATTTTCTTTGTTTGCCCGATGTTCTGCCAGTATTGATAGGCGATTTTAATGGCAATCTCAACCGCCGTCGCCCCGCTGTCAGAATAAAAAACTTTCTCCAATCCCTCCGGCGAAATCTGCACCAGCTTTTCGGCCAGTTCAATCGAAGCGGTCTGGCCCAATCCCAGCAACGTACTATGCGCGATTTTGTCCAACTGCGCAGCGATAGCGTCGTCAATTTTTTTAACCCGATGCCCGTGCACATTGCACCACAGGCTGCTAACCCCGTCGATATACCGGCGGCCCTCGGTATCGGTCAGGTAAAATCCCTCGCCGGATTCGATGACGACTGGTTTACTCGCCAGCCAATCCGCCATTTGTGTAAACGGATGCCAGAGATACTGCTTATCCAGTTCGATCAGTTTTTGCGTTTTCGCATTCATGGTATGCTATTATGGTGAAATTCGAACAAACGTCAAGACTATAAAAACGCAATGGCCGGGTCATAAGCCAGCGTTTGTGAAGTATAAAGCTGATGCAGCGACGGCACACACCCCACAAGACAGAGAATAAACAGTATGGTAACGCTTTTCCGAAGGGTCATTTTTCATCTCCTTAAAATAGGCGGACTTTTCAGACGGGGAGTATTTTCGCGCGCAGATAAATAACAGGCAAGATTATTCTTGAAGAAATTGCAGCGATGTCGGCTTTACAGTGCTTTGACCAATGCGGCATTTTTGGTTTGCTGCATCCAGTCCGGCTGTTCGAGGAGGCTTTTGAGTGTCTGGAACGCAGGGCAAATTTTTTCAAACCATTCGGCGGCTTTTTCGACGTGCTTTTCCGCCGCGATTTTTTCGAGCTGCCAGGCAACTTTTGCCAACGGAACCGCTCCGATGTTGGAGGCCGACCCCTTCAGGGCATGGGCATACAGTTCAATCTGCTCAGGATCACCGCCGGTCACCGCCTGCCCGAGTGAGCCTATCAGTTTTTCACCATTTCTGACAAATGAGAGAGCAAATTCGAGAATAATTTCCTCGTCGCCGATGCGATCGAATAAATCGTTCCAATCTATCGGAAAATCAGGATGTTTGCCGCCGGCTATCATATTTTTTCCCGCCTTTTATTATAAATTGCGAAACTAACTTTTTATCGGTCTTATGCGAATGTCAATACAACATACACCGCACTCCTATCAATTCGGTTAAATGGCCGGGCTGCATAATGCGTAATTTAAAAATTTAATTGAAAAACCGTATAAAACATCACATGATGGAAGCATGGTCAGCTACAACGATAAAACAAAATATGAGGTTTCCCGTCAGGTAATGATTGAACATCATCTCAAGGGGCGGGGCATTCATGATAAGCGTGTTCTGGAGGCAATGAGCGAGATTCCGCGCCAGGCCTTTGTACCCGCCAAATACACCGCCCAAAGCTATGACGACAACCCCCTGCCGATTGGCGTCGGCCAGACCATCAGCCAGCCGTATATCGTCGCCCTGATGACCCAGTCCCTGAAACTAACCGGTACTGAAGAAGTACTGGAGATCGGCACCGGCAGCGGTTATCAGACCGCCATTCTGGCAACACTGGCCAAACAGGTCTATACGGTTGAACGGTTTCATGAACTCAGTGAATCGGCCCAGGCCGTGCTGGCTAAACTAAGGATTGAGAATATCGACTATGCAATCGGTGACGGCAGTTGCGGCTGGCAAGAGGAAAAACAATTCGACCGCATTATCATTACCGCCGCGGTCCCGCACATTCCCGAACCGCTGGAAAATCAACTCAAAGAAGGCGGCCTGCTCGTTGCCCCCGTCGGCGGCCAGTGGGCACAGGACTTAATCATCGCCGAAAAGAAAAACGGCCAACTGCAGCAGGAAACCATCTGCGGCTGCCGATTCGTCAAACTCATCGGAAAACACGGTTATCCGGAATAATGAGAATGTAAGGTTTGGAGTTCAAGCTTTAGCTTGTTTTTAATTCTCGCACACTAAAGTGTGTACTACAACAACGCGGCCTGAAAGGCCAGGATACCTTAGCCCAGCCCAACGGGCTGGGTAAAAATATCATCCCCCTTTTATCGCCCTGTAAGGGCAGAATAAAAACGCTGTCAAGGTCGCCCGGTCAGCACACCGCCCAAAAAGAACCCAAACCCTATCACCTTCTCGCAATGCGGACAGGAATACATGACCTCTTTTTTCGCCACACCTTCGGTTTCACGACAAATCTGATTCGGCTCACTTTTTTTGAGCGTCACCGTTTTTTCACAATGCGGACATTTCGCCATATCTATTTCCCTTATTTCAGCTTCTGATTTTATGCCAGAGCTTAACAAGCCCCTTCGACCCGGCGAACAGCCACACCCCCAGCCCGATCTGAACAACCGGGGCGATCAGCCGGCTGAACTGATACCATCCCCCGGACGGATAAACAGGCCGGCCGGCGCAGCTTTTATAAAATGTCAGAATGCTGTGGGTATAAACGATAAGGCTGGGAATCGCGGTAACAATCAGGTAAAGCCCGATGCAGCTAAATACAACCAGCATCACATCCTCTTTGTTGACCAAATTGCCGACCTCAACAAACTTATCGTTATCTTCTTTGATCAGCCGCGCAGCAACCTTGTCGCTGAAGATAATAATCGACAGCGAAAATACCACAGCAGCCACAGACAAAACCAGCACAATAACCCCAAGAAGAATCGCCCACCCAAACCCGGAATTTTCAACCCCAGGCCGCCAAATAGTAAACAGACCGCTGAAAGTCATCGGCACATAGGCAATGCTTTTGATGAGAATAAACACCCCCATCAGTTTAATCACCAGCGATGCAATCTCACGTTTTGTCATAACTTATCCCTTCCGTTTAGAAGATCCTTATTATTTGGAAAGCTTCACGAAATTGCCGCCGGCATCCGTAAAGGAACCGACGATCAGGATAATCAGATCAATCAGCCACCAGAGTCCCAGCCCACCTACCGTCAGCAGAAACAGAATGCCGGTGCCGACCTTGCCGACATAAAACCGGTGTAGCCCCAAAGGCCCCAGCAGTAACAGAAACAATAAACACGCGATGCCGCTTTTTTCAGATGTGCCGTTTGACATGATTTCATCTCCTTTCAAATTTCCCGCTCTGGTTAAAGTAAATCCTTCAACAACATTTCTTAAAATAATATAAAACACAAAAATCACAAGAAAAAAACCCCATTTTCGGGGTCGAAATAAGTGCTCACTCCCACCGCTTTTGTTCTCTTTTAAAAAGGACGCACAAAACAGCCGACCGTTTCAATAAAATCATAAATATTACCAAAAACCAGCCGCAATTTTCCTCCGAACAGGCTATAATACTCGAAATTGAGTAGCTCATTGAAAACTAAGTGAAGGAGCAAATAAAAACGCCATGGCGCAAGCCATGCGAATATCTTCTGCAAATCGCGCCCAAAGTGTCAATTCAGGCCGGTCTTAGCTTTTCGACACACCTTTTTTATGACAAACGAACCCAATTTCAACTTTAGCCAAATCGCTGTAAGCGATTTCCTCAGCAAGACTAACGACTATTCACCAGCAACTAACGACTAAAAAACGAACCCAAACAAACCCAATTTTCCACAGACCTGCCAAGGGAACAAATTCAATTTACAATTCACAATATCCACTATACAATGAGGTTTTCTACGGCTAAATTCTCAATAAGGTTAAAACGCAATGGCATCACCCACAAAACCCGAATTGCTGGCTCCGGCTGGAACACTCGAAAAGCTCAAGTGGGCTATCCGCTATGGCGCCGACGCGGTCTATTTCGGCTGCGAGTTCGGCTCGCTGCGCAGCTTTGCGGGCAATTTCACGCTGGATGACGCGAAAACGGGCATGGACTACCTGCACGAACGCGGCAAAAAGGGCTATGTTGCCCTGAATATCTACCCCTTCAGCGATGAATACGACAAACTGACCGGCTTGGCTCAGCAATTAGACGGCCTCGGCGTCGATGCGTTCATTGTCGCCGATATGGGTGTGTTACATGAACTGAAAAAACTGAATCTCAACGCCGCCCTGCACATCAGCACGCAGGCCAATACCACCAGTTGGCAGACGGTACTGGCATATAAAGAACTCGGCGCCAAACGCGTCAATCTGGCGAGGGAGTTATCCTTGGAGCAGATTCAGGACATCCAGAAGAACATCACCGGCCAACTCGAAACCGAAGTCTTTGTTCACGGCGCGGTCTGTTTCAGTTATTCCGGGCGTTGTGCCATCAGCGATTACCTGACCGGCTTTCGCGCCAACCGCGGCGAATGTAAACACCCCTGCCGCTGGCAATATGCACTCGTCGAAGAAAAACGCCCGGGCGAATACATGCCCGTCTTCGAAGACGACCGTGGCCTGTACTTTTTCAACAGTAAAGAACTGGCCCTGTTCGAATACCTGCCTGCCCTGGCCGCCGCGGGAGTCAATTCGTTCAAGATTGAAGGCCGGATGAAAACGATTCACTACCTGGCAACCGTTGTGTCATTCTATCGACAGGTCATCGACGGTAAAGTATTCACGCAAGACGAAGGCCTGAAACTGCTGGGCCGGGTTCCCAATCGCGGCTATTCAACCGGCTTTATCAAAGGAACCGTCAAACCCGATGACTATTCCGTCGGCAAGAGTCTCTCCGGCGCCGAATCCATCTTTGTCGGCAATGTCATCGATTGCGATTGCGGCGTGTCAACCGTCGAAGTGCGAAACAAGATCCACGCCGGAGACACATTGGAAGTCCTTAAACCCAACGGCAGTTTATCCGAAATCAGCCTCCCCGTCCCGCTGACAACCTTGAACGGCGAATCAGTTGATTTCGCCAACAACAGCCAGTACATTATGCTGACCGAAACCTTACCTGAATATACCATTCTGCGGAGAGTGAAATCATAAACGCCCTTGCGAACGACAGGATGATGCTGAAACGATTTATCAAGTATTACAGACCCCATCGTGGATTGCTGAGTGTGGCGCTGACCGCGGCCGTCATCGGAGCCGTGCTGACCGTCTTAATCCCCGCCATCACGCGCCGGATACTGGATGAATATATCCCCCATGATAATCTCAATGGAATTATCCAGGGGCTGGCGATGATGGTTATTCTGATTGCACTGACAACCGCTATGAGCTACATTCGTGTCAAGTGGGGGCATATCCTCGGCGTGCGAATCGAGTTCGACATGCGGGCCGAGTTTTTCAGCCATCTTCAAAAGCTCAGTTTTAATTACTTCGACAATGTCAAGACCGGCCACCTCATGAGCCGCATCTCCAATGACCTCAACCAGATTGCCGAAGTCGCCCACCACGCCCCGGAAGACCTGCTTATCTCGGGGTCCCTGATTACCGGCGCCTTTATCGCCATGTTTCACTTCAATGTCCCGCTGGCAATCATTGCGCTGGTTCCCCTGCCGCTGCTGGTCAGTTGGGGTATCTTTTACGGCGGCAGCATGCGCCGCGGATTTCGCAATGTTCGCAAAAAAATCGCCGATATCAACAGCAGCGTCGAAAACTCCGTCCAGGGCATTCGCGAAGTTAAATCCTATGCCAACGAAAGAGAGGAGATTGATAAATTTCGCCTCGTCAATGTCAGCTTCCGTTCGGCCAAGGAAAAGATGTACGGTATTATGGCAGTCTTCTTTTCCGTCATGAGTCTGCTGATTGAAAGCTACTTTCTCATCGTTATCGCCGGCGGCGTCATCCTGATTCATTTTGGCCAAAACGTCACCTCCGGCGACCTGCTGGCGTTTGTGCTGTATGTCTATTTCATCCTCAATCCGATTCGCCGGCTGGTCGATTTTGCCGAACAGTTCCAGCAGGGAGCGGCCTGTTTCGAACGGTTTATCGAGGTCATGGATATTGAGCCGGACATCGTAGACCGCAAAGATGCCTACGCCTTCGACCCGGTCTATGGCCGAATCACGTTTGAGAACGTCCGCTTCAAATACAGCCAATCACACGATTGGATTTTAAAAGAGATTACTCTGGAAATCCCCGCCCACAAAACCATCGCCATTGTCGGTGAATCCGGTGCGGGAAAATCCACCATCGTTTCGCTGATTCCCCGCTTCTACGAACCCCAGCAGGGAATCATCCGCATCGACGGCCATGACATCATGGATTTAAAACAAAAGTTTCTGCGGGAAAATATCGGCATCGTCCAGCAGAATGTTTTCCTGTTCGATTCGACCATTCGCGATAACATCATGTACGGCAACCCCGCCGCAACCGAGGAACAATTGATCGGCGCCGCCCAGAAAGCCAATATCTATGACTATATTCAGTCGCTGCCCGAAGGATTCGACACCCTCGTTGGTGAACGCGGCGTCAAACTGTCCGGCGGACAAAAACAGCGCATCTCCATCGCCCGCGTGTTCCTGAAAGACCCGCCCGTGTTTATTTTCGATGAGGCCACCAGTTCCCTCGACAGCGAATCCGAAACGCTCATCCAGCAATCACTAACACTGCTGTGCCGGGACCGCACGACCATCATCATCGCACACCGGCTGAGCACCGTGAAAAACGCGGACTATCTATACGTGATGAACCACGGACAAATTGTCGAGCATGGCACCCACACTGAACTGCTGGAAAAGCAAGACTATTACCACAAACTCTACACCATGAATTTGTTTTAATATCTACCATATAACAATCGTATGTCTTTGTTTTAAAATAAGTTAAAATAAATAATGCCGACATGAAAAAACGCCTTGACAACTATAATAGTTACTATTATACTGTCTTTTATTATTGTCATTGAAAGTTTTTTCCATGAATCTGACAAACTGGAAAATACAGTTGCGTAAGGGATTGCTGGAATTGGTGGTGCTGAATCTGCTCTCGGCCCGGCGTCATTACGGCTATGAAATGGTCCAGCTTTTGAAAACCATCGACGGCCTGACCATCCGGGAAGGAAATATTTACCCAATCCTGGCCCGACTGAAAACCGACCGTCTGGTCACCATCGAAAAAGAAACCTCACCCGACGGACCGATCCGCAACTCCTACGGGCTCAGCAATGAGGGAAAGAAGTTTCTCAAACAAATGAATGAACACTGGAAACATCTTGTGGTAAGTATTGAAAAGGCCGAAAAAGGAGAGCTGAAATGACTTCACCCCGGCAACAGTGGAATCAAATCTGCAATGACTACTTGGCAAAAGTCAAAGATGCGCTGCGTCACGCTGCCGAACACGAACGGCAGCAAATTCTCGACGAAGTGACATTCCATCTGGAAAAGCGTTTCGAGGAACTCAATCCCGACGAACAGACATGGGAAAACATGCAGAACATCATCACCGACCTTGGCCCGGTTGAGGATTATGCTGCTCTGCTGGAAGAAAAATCCACTTCGAAAGAAATAAAAAGGAACAAAACAATTGCTTTTT
>JADHXS010000042.1 GCA_016782835.1 Phycisphaerae bacterium
ATTGCCGAGGTCAATCCCCAATCGTATGAAATGTCACAACTCGATGCGATTGTCTGGCATGACCTGGACAAAATGCTGTGTCTTGGTTACAAGGATGTCACCGAAAACGAATTCTGGATTCGCGGACATATTCCGGAACGTCCGATTATGCCGGGCGTGATTATGGTCGAGGCCGCGGCCCAGTTGTGCAGTTTCTTTATGAAACGTATCTACGGGCTGGAAGGATTTATCGGATTTTCGGGAATCGACAATACAAAATTTCGCGGTACGGTTCTCCCCGGTTCCAGGCTCTATTTAATGGGGCACATTCACAAAGTTCGCAGTCGGCAGTTTTCGGCGCTGGTGCAGGGCTATGTGGGTAATCAAATGGTCTTTGATACGGTTATCAGCGGCATGAGGGTGTGATGGCAGAATTCGACGAAGAGCTTTTTGAAGCCTCGTTGTGTATTGAATCAAATGAATGGACAAAAGACACTCTTTCGGGCCTGCCTGCCTGTAAGGGTGTTTTGTTTTTTACCGATGCATCTGACCAACCGATTCAGTTACTACAGGTCGCTAATCTTCGACGAACTGCGCAAGCTAAATTAATCCATGAAGAGCCGCTCTGGCCCCATCGAAAAACCGATATCTCGGAGTTGACAACAAAAATTTTCTATACCTGTTGTGATAACAACTTCGAAATGCAGTTGACCTATATCCAACTGGCGCATGCTGTTTTTCAAAAAAATGCCGGAGACTGGATTCAGTTGCCAAAGATTTCACTGGCAGTGATTGAGACGGATTCGTATTTACCATTTTTCTATGTTTCCGATAATCCGAAAACAGATGAAAACCGCAAGGCATTCGGACTTTTTCCCAGCCGGAAAGCGGCTGCCGCATTTTGTGAAACGCTGAATGCAGTTTTCGAATTGTGCCGGAATCCCTCACTGCTCAATACCGGCAGAGAAACAAGCTGTCCCTATCTGCAAATGCAAACATGCCCCGGCCCCTGTCTGGGTACCGGCAATCGAAAGAGCTACTCCGATGCTGTCCAACGAGCCTGCACCGCCGCGGCCGGACAAATCGATTCGACGACCCAACAACTCTACGAACAAATGAACCTGTCGGCACAATCCATGCGATTCGAGCAAGCCGCCACACTCAAAAAACAAATTGAAAGTCTAAAGCAATTGACAGGCAATGATTTTACCTGGGTCCACGACCTTCAGAACTTGTGTGTCTTGCACATTGACATTGGCGCAAAACGCAAGATTACAGGGAAAAACAAAAAACGGCAATTATACAAAGCATGGAAAATCACGGCCAAAGACATCTATGAATTAGGGATCTTTGTCCCTCAAACCCCTGAGCAGGTTATGTCCTTTTTGAATCGCAGATGGAACGATGGACAAAAATTCGTATATTCCCCTACACATAAAGAACATCTGGCAGTGCTATCTTTATTTTTATTCCGCTCAAATCCTTCCGGCCTTTGGCTGGATTGTACCCAAAAAATCCCCGAAGACGACTTAACTAATGGATTGTTCCATAAGTGAATGCCAATTCGTATTACGATGATATAATACAAAACGGAGAAAACAAATGAAGCGTATCGCCAAACTTTTTCTGCAGGGGTTCATGGCTGTCCTGCCTATAATCCTAACCCTCTATATCCTTTACTGGGGATCCGCAACCATCGAGTCATTTCTTGGGGGAGTGATCTCGGAGAAATGGTATATTCCGGGCATGGGGATCGCGGTCGGATTTATTCTCATCCTGGGCGTTGGTATTTTGCTGCAAGTATGGCTCTTTCGCAAACTCTTTGAATTGAGTGAACAACTGCTGGAACATGTCCCGCTGATCAAGTCGTTATACGGCTCCATCCGTGACCTGATGAGCTTCTTTGACACCACCAAAAAGAAAGAATTCGACAAGGTAGTCATGGTCAGTATTGGTGATACCAACGTCCGGCTGATAGAGCTGGTCACGCGTGAAGATTTCAGTAAATTGTCGGCGGGCATCGATAGAATTGGGCCAGAGTATTAAAAAGAATCCCGCAAGCCAGCTAAGACCTTGCGGGACCCTTTTCAACTTCAGCAAGCTTAATGGTTTTAAATCCGCTTAACTGCTATTATTCATTATACTACTCAAAGATCTTATGGAACACAACTCTTCAGCCATTGTTGAGCGAAAATTACGAAATCCTCAAGATTAATTATCCCATCACAGTTCAAATTGGCACATTCCTCGCAGCTTGTATCAGGTGTGTATAAGTAGTCTTCAGTTTCACCATACTGGTAGCCTTCGGCAGGGCCTGATCCGGCACTATTCTCGAACGTCCAGGGTTGTTCGGAAAGAGAAATCCTCATCCATATTTCTTCTGCTTCATCAGGATCCGGATGCCAGGTTCTAAATGCAGTCGTTGTAACCGTATTTTCCCCGGCCGGAAGATTGTAAAGGAGCTGGTTCCTCACCGCCCACTCAGGAGCAAGACCAGGCGTACAACATGGACAGTTGGGATCGTCATCCCAGTCACCATCACGTGTCCAGTCAAACCAGACATTAGCATAAAGGTCAACTCCGGGATCAACGACGGTCACCTTGTAATCGAATGTTGTCCAGCGGCAATAAGGCAGTTTGGGCAGCGGATCAACACCATCATCCGCACCGTCAAGATCGGAAATGTCAAGCGAGGGGATGATATTATTATTCGGATCCTCATCCAGCAAAATATCCGCCTCAAACTCAAGAGAAACATCCGACCCGAGGTACGCTACCGATAGGGGCGAGTGATGGATCGGACCATAAGGAGGAGAACCTTTCACATAAACCGTTGGGAAATCGGCCTGAACATTGGTATATGCATGCATGATCGTATTGGGATCGCCGGAGTGTGAGCTGTCCGGTGCATCACCAAGATCGGCCGTAGGCATTGTAGGCATTTGACTAACTAAGATTATCTCACCAGTCCGAGAGACCGTTCCCGTTAATGGACTGGTTGAGAACGGATAATCGTTAGGATCTGCATCCGGATCAAAATTGATCGACGTAGTACCGATGAGATATCCCGGCAGGTCATCACATTCTCCGTTATCTATTTCGTAAGTGTCCTGGAATGATCCGGGGTTGTCGAGCCACACGGAGGGATCCATCACTACGTATATCGGGCTGGAGGGGTCGTCTAATAAGGGCATTGTCAATTTCCCCTCCACATTGTAGTTGGTCCATAGTGACTGGATCCTCAATACCCAACTATCAGCCAAATAATCATACTCCGGCACGGCGCTTTTATGTCTCGAAGAGTCGCCACTGCCATCATACAATTCGAACCAAAAATCGAGGTCGTTATATTTTTCTCCTTCTTCGTTTTCAAGAGGGATTTCGCCTTCCAACTCCTCGCAATAGTGAGCCTCGCCCTCGAAAAGCATTTCCCCAAATTCGCCGTCAATGGTTGCAATAACATGCAGCCAGCCGTCGTCGCCATCGGCATCACCGTTATGAAAACTCCACGTCCCATCTACCGGGAGGGACGGATCATCTCCGCCCGACTGGCCTGACTGGCGCGTCCTATCATTATCACGAAAAGCAACATAGTCCAAAGAGACGTCGTTATTAATTCCAATATTCTGTTTTGTTTGTATCTTGACCTTGTGGGGGGTATAAGAGAGTGCACCGACATATACGATGATGTCCTTATAACCCGTTGGATTATAAGTGTTGACTGTATGCACAAGAACGTCATCCACATAGATCTCAGCCGGGCCATCATTGTTATCGCAATTGGCAAATTGAATCTGTAACCCACCGGAAGGAAAGTTGAATGTTCCCTCCCACGAACTGATTGTTGAAGAGCTGTAAAGCCAGGCCAGGTCCCTTGTTGGACTCTGAAAACGAGTCACTGTGCCGGTTGTAGTAACGCCATGAGTGCCGCCAGTCCATGCTTCTTCGGAGGGTATCACTTCAAAAAACCTGTTGGCGTTCTGTGGAACGTACGCACCATCTCGGACACTCACTGATGCAGCATATGCCGAACTCGGGAAAATCAAGATCGCGGCAGCAATTCCCAAAACAATGAAGAGATTCATAAAATATTTCTTGAGTTTCATTTTTCACTCCTTTCAAAAAGACAAGTGGTTATTGCACTGCGCACACGATGTACGCAGAAATTGTAGAAAATCCTCGGGATATACTGAAAACCAGATAGAATTATAAATTTTCATCATTCCTCGCTTAAAAACACTGTTTAATGTGCTTTACCGAGAGCAACTGATCAAAAATTACAAATCCTACAGAAGAGAACTGAAGAGAACCAAGGGAAAGAAAACCTCCGCTCCCCTGCAATGCTATGACTTTCGAAATGCAATAAAACGATAATAAATAGGAACTATTCAATTGTCAAGAGATTTTTTTTAGAAATTACACAAAAATTGGAGACTGTAGCAAGGTTACAGAGTATTGTGTCTTGGTGAAAATGTGCGGTTTGCAGGCAGAAGCTGGTAAAATTTCATTTAAGCCTGAATCAGCCCTAAAAACAGATTGAACGCCAAGCTTTGCCAAGTTAATATGGTTAATATTTCCATAAGACCTTAAATATAAATGTGTTAAGTGCTATTAGCTCTGCAAAGCTACTACAGTCTCAAAAATTGCCTGTATACCTGTTGTACTTGAGCCAACAACGACGGAACCATCGGGATTAGTATCCAATGCAGAACTACGGAAATCTCATCCCGCCAAGTCTCCTGAGCCTATCATAATACCATTTTCCCAACGAAAGGCTTCATAAGCTAAAGGGGCTGTGCTCGACCTACTATAGCCGACCACTATAGAGCCATCAAAGACGGAAATGAGATATGTTTTCACAGTTTACGGAATAGCTATATTTCTTACCTTGCCAACAGCCAAACCCCTGCTAAGGTAGTCCAAAAACTGGCAAGGCATTCAGACCCCCGCTTGACATTTAACACCTATGCCCGAAGTTTTGAAGCGGCTGAGAAAAAGGCTATTAGTTTCTTGCCAAACTTCGGGAATCTTGTCTTGTCCACCTGCTTGGACAGTAACCGTAAAAAACAAGAGATTTGCATAGACAACCATAGACACAAAAACGGCCAAGACACGGGAAAAATCGCATTCTTGGCCGATAAATATATAGTCCCAAGGGGATTCGAACCCCTGTTACCGGGTTGAAAACCCGATGTCCTAGACCTGGCTAGACGATGGGACCACGGAATAAAACCGTTACTCCATACTGATGGCTTCAACCGGACATTCGTCCACACAAACACCGCAATCGACACACTTGTCAGCATCAATTACAGCTTTACCATCCTGCATTTCAATTGCTTCACTTGGACAAGAATCCACACATGCACCACAGCCTGTGCACGTATCAGCATTTACTTTTGCCGGCATAGTTATTCCTTTCAAACGTTTGTTGATATCTTATAACTCTTAAACAGGTTCGGAAGTTTACATAAATTCAGCAATGAACACAATATTTTTTTTATAAAAAGACAAAAAAAACGCGTTTGACACAATCCCCACTCATTTTAGCTTCTTCAGACTGAAAATCAAGGTTTTGGCTCTTCTGTAACTGTTTTTTGCTCCCTTGCTCCCAAAGCAAATGCCATTCGCCGATTCAATTGATACGGATCATGCTGTGCCATCCAATCCAGCACCTGTTGGAAGGAATCGGTCTGAGCCCGGGCCAGTAAAACCATGGTTATAAGCCGGACCGGCCATTTTTCATGGTCCAGGTTCGCTGAGATATCCTGTATCATGCTGACATCTAAAGGAATCGCAAGAGAAACAAGATTATCAAGAGCTTGAATGCGAATTTTCCAGTTTTCGTCCCGGAGCCCGCGCCGAACGGAATCGGCCAGTAATGACGGTTCGACCCGAACGTATTTGAAATCCGCTCCACTGGTTTCAAACGCTTTTTGTTCCGCCAATAAGCCCGCGAAGAGCCTGATAGCACGAAGTTGCTGGCCTTGTTGACCTTTCGCCAGTGCATCCAGCCGCTGCATCAGAAAATCACGCGTTATGACGACACCGCTTCGATGAATCTGCCCCCGAATAGGTTCCGTTCCCGCCAAAGCATTTTCAGCAGTACCGTTTTCTTTTTCAACCGGATCCAGATACACCGTAAATTGAATGTCAACATCGGCCTGCGGATAGGTCTGTAACAATTTTTGCAGTTTGCCCGCCTCCAGGGGTAATGACACAGAAACATACTCACCGGGTAAAACAGAACGGGAAGGTCGAAACTGCATCGACAGCAGATTTGGAAGTTCAACATTCAAATCACCGGTTATTGCGCCATCAATTCGCAGACCTCCCCGCAGAAAGCTGGTCGAACTGATTATCAAAGGTCCGGAGGCGGTATTTTCAATAATCAGTTTTGGAGCAAACTCATTACCATAGAAAAACTCGGATCCGTTAAACAGCAATTTGGCTGAAAACCGGTTTTGAGGAAGAACAAATTCGGGAACAATACGGTTTTTGTATGCCTCCTTCAGGGCAGTCTCAGCCAACGCAAAGGAAGCCGGAAGTACATAATCGGAGCCTTGATTTTTTAGAAGCTGCATTGCTTTCTCGGCAACAAATGATTCGGGCGTCATGGCAATACTTGATTTCAGCAGTTCCAGACCCGTCGATGCGTTCTGCGCTGCAATCGCTGCCATAGCCATCACCAATGAAGCAACCTGGCTTGTCTGCCCAAAAGGCTCGGCATATTGTTTGGCTAACTCCATCTGGCCGCTTTGAGCCAGGGTATAAGCAAAAATCTCCTGAACGCCCTGACGCTGCGGTGCTTCTTTGTAGGCTTGGTTGGCCCAGGCCAACGCTTTCTCCGGACGTTCCAGGACAAAACTGTAATACCAAGCCAACTGTTCCGGATAGATTGGTTTGAACAAACCGTTTTCCGAAAGCAGCCTCTCTACCTTTTTGCCGGCGGCTTCGAGAACCGTTTTGGCTTTTTCGATTTGTCCGAGTTTAAGCGCCGTCCTGCCTGCAACCGCTTCAAGCATCAGGTCATAACGCTCCGGATCACGATATTGATCTGTAATCCGGATACACTTGCTTGCCTGCCGGGGAGCATGATAGCAACACAGGATCCACGATGAAAAAATCGTTTCATCCAGCGGTTTTTTCGGATAGGCAAGCGCATAAACCTGTGCTGCATATTCGTAAACCTGCGACGCCATTTCATACAACTGCATACGCTTGAGTGTGTCCGCATACAAGAGAGCGTGGTTTAAATTATAGGGATCCAGATCAATCGCCAACCGCAACTGTACCAGATAAACCTCCGGCTTCAGGGCAAGGGCCTGTCCCGATGACAGTTCCTGCAATTTGACAAACGCTAACTGGTTATACCGGTTTAATTCATAAGCAAAGGAAAGCCAGTCCAGCGCACTTTCTGAATCCGCTTTTTCAACCGACAGAAGTCCTAACTGCAATGCCAAATCGGAGGCAAACGTCTTATTTCTCTGTACGTATTTTTTCAACAGCTTTTCCAGCAATACCTCGCGATCCAGCCGCGAATTCTGCTGTTCGAGAAGGTATCGAACGGATTCGGTTAATACGTGCAAATCGGCCTGCACATCCACCTGGCGATCCAGGGCCCATGTGATGCTTTCACTGTAATCCTTCGCGTTAAGGCTGTTGGCAGCACCAATTCTCAGAATCTGCTCAGCAGCCGAAACAGACGTTTGGTCCAGTGCCAGTGCCGCATTCAAAAACAGCATCGCCTGCTCTATCGTCTGCGGATTCAGCGGGTCCTGATGATAAATTTGCCGGGCTTGTTGAACAAAAAGCTCTGCGGTACTTTCCGAATACAGTTCCTCTTTTTCAGGTAATGCAAAGACGGCCCCCTCTAAAGGCAGACAGTAACAAACAACAACCAATAAATATAAAAATTTTCTGCGTCTGAACATCCATTCTCCGAGTAATACTGATTCTTCAAAATTTCCGATAATTTACACTGTCGGTATTATATCCGTACGGTTCTGCTTCGTCAAATACTCCCGTTAAATCTTCTTCGGGGTTTTCATCGGCCGAATTGAAGCATCCGGTTAGGCCTTTTTTGCCTTTTTACGCCCTCTGAACAGTAAAGCCAGCATCGGGTTACCCAACAGCCGGGATGCGGCGATATAAACCCCTGAACACACCGCAACCTGGACCCCAATTCGCAATAAATCATTTAATTTATTGGACGTTAAACCGGACATGCATTTGAGACACGCCCACCCCGTCCCTCCCATCACAGCAGCCGCAAGAATTGTCTTTAACAGAAGCAATAGTGTCTGTTTGGGGACCGAAAATTTAAATTGACGGTTCAGCAGAAACAGCAAAATCCCAACCTGCAAATACGAACAAATCGCTGTCGCCAAGGCCAACCCACTGACACCTAACGGCCAGATGAGTGTCAGATTTAAAGCCACATTGACAAACACTGCCGCAATCGCTGTTCGAGCAGGCCACTTGGAATCCTTCAGTGAATAAAATACCCGTGTTACCAGCTGCTGCAGGAAATACCCACATAATCCTATCGTATAAAATATCAATACCCTTTGCACCTGCTTTGTATCTTCGGGGCTGAATTGGCCGTGCTGGTAGAGCACAGCGATTAAAGGCCGCGAAACAAGCATCAATCCAATCATGGCGGGTAAGGCTATAAAAACGGCCGCCGCAATCCCCTGTCGAATTGTCCGGTGGAGCAATTGTTCATCGTTCTCTGCTGCGGCCGCACTCAAAATCGGGAAAATCGCCGTCGCCAGTGATATTCCCAGCACCCCCAGCGGAAACTGGTACAGTCGTTGCGAAAAATATAAGCTCGCAACCGCTCCTTCCCGAACGGGATACAGAACTTCTCTGCCAAACCACAACAGGGTCTGCCCTTTTTGTTCCGAACCGGAGAGCCACTTGGCAATCACACCGTCGGCCAGCGTATTGAACTGTGTTACTGTCAACCCCACAATCATCGGAGCCATCAGCAGCATTATTTTTTTGAACGCTGCGGTTCGTACATGCCAGGCGGGACGAAGCGTGACCCCATGTTTTGCGAGGGGAACCATCTGCATGATAAGCTGCAGGATTCCCGCCAGGATGACGGCAACGGCAAGAAGATAGACCTGACTTTCAGGCATCATCTTCAATCCCCAGCCACTGATGCACAGCGCGCCGATGATGACCAGATTCAGCGCAATTGGAGCCGCCGCGGGCATGGCAAAATGGTGATGTGCATTGAGCAGACCGGCCAGAATCGCTACCGTACAAATCAGGCACATATACGGCAGCATGATCGCTATCAGAATAAGCATCCGACGCGTGTTGGGAACCGGGTCAGCATTCCGACAATAGAGCCATATAATGACTTCCCCTATTATGACGATACCCGCAAGAATCACAAAAATAACCGTCGTAATCGTCCTGGCTAAATCAAGGGTTCCTTTCGGATTTTTTTTAAGCTCTTCACTGTAAACGGGAATCAGCGATGAGGCGGCAGCGCCCTCGCCAAAAATACGCCGGGACAGGTTCGGAATCATAAAGGCAATCGCCCACACATCCATCATCCCGCTGAGACCGAAAAAGTGGGAAAAGGCCACATCACGAATCATGCCGAACACCCGGCTGATGACCGTTAAAAACGCAATTTGTCGAAATCCTTTAAACATACGTCGGGGTCTGTTTTTTGTCTGTCTGCATGACACACAATGATCAATCTATCTATATTTTATTATCCATTATCGACTTTTTTGTAATTTCGAATGAAAAATAGCAAACATTATCCGGTGCTCTTTCTCTACACTGAAAAATGCCGTGATGAATTCAAACGCCATGATATACGCGTGTCAGTTTCGGGAATGATTTAAAAAGTACTTATTCAGGACCGCTTCAATTTCAGCCTGTCCGAATGGTTTCCTGAGAAAGTCATTATAGCCCACTGCCGAGGCTTTTCGCCTGATCCCTTCAAGCTCCAGTGCCGTCACGGCAATCAAGGGTATTTCAATGCCTTGATCCCGCAACAGTGTGGCGACCATGAATCCATCAATTTCGGGAATATTAATATCGACGAAAATCAAATCATAATGACTGGATGTTGCTTGTTGGATTCCCTTTTTGCCGTCAGAAGAAATATCACAATCGCATCCGGCACGCTTCAGATAAAGTTCAAGCAGCCGCTGATGACCCGGGTCATCCTCAACAATCAATACCCTGGGATTTTTTTGCCGGTTCGCTTCCATAATCAATCCGTTGTCAACGGCATGGGAATACTGCTGCCTGCATCCAACACCGATATTATATCACCAATTCCGAAAGCAACAAGGAAATATGCCGGATTGCTTAAAAATACAAAGAAAGACCGCCTGTGGGCAGAAGGAGGAGGAAATCGGTGAGATTCCCAAGGGCTAACCACAGGCGGCAGAAGGAGCTTTGAATTACCATAATAACAAAACCCTCATCCGATTGCAAGTACATAAATAAAAAAAGCGGAATAGTTTTTTCCTATCCCGCTTGGCGTGCATTTTGGATAACCAAAAGTCCCAAAAAACGCTGTTTTTTTGAAAAATTCGGCCTATCCGATCAATTCGTCAACCGCATCCGTCATGTCTTGCTTAGTCGTCAGGCCAACCCATTTTTTGACCACATGGCCGTCGTTAAAAAGGATAATCGTCGGAATGGCGCTGATGGCATACTCGACCGCAGCATCGCGGTGCTCATCCGTATTCATCTTGCAGACGGTTGCTTTGCCGGCATATTCATCGGCGATTTCTTCAACCACGGGTGTCAGCATCTTGCACGGACCGCACCATGGAGCCCAAAAATCCACCAATACCGGACTTGACTGGTGAATTGTCGAGTCAAAAGTCGCATCCGTTAACTCGATTACATTATTAGCCATAACAGTCCCTTTCATCTCAGGCGTTACCATCTCGGATTCTGATTTTTCAAAACAACTCTCATTTTAATCGCCCCCCTCCGTTCTGTCAATCTCAATTCGACAATCCAGGATTACCGGCTTTGGCTTCGTACGAACTGTTTGAACTCTTCGACCAGCTTGCCTGTCAGTTCGCCGCATTTTCCGCCGGAAATGGTTTTTCCATCAAAACATGTTACCGGTACAATATCTTTCGTCGTCACGGCAATAAACAGTTCATCGCACCCGGCCGCCTGCTGGGGTCTCAACGTTCGTTCAATCGTTGACAGACCCGCATTCCGGGCGACCTGAAACACCATTGCCCGCGTGATTGAGGGCAGGATTTCATGCCCAAGCGGGCGCGTAATGACAGTTTTTTCTTTGCCGTCGACGGCAAAAAACGCCGAGCCGGCCCCTTCGGTAATCGTCCCGTCGTCACCGACCAGAATCGCCTCTGAGGCCCCCTGTTTGTCTGCTTCGATACGGGCCAATACGTTAGGCAAAAGATTCAGCGATTTAATGTCGCAGCGTTTCCATCGCCAGTCCGGGTGTGTGCTGACGGCAATGCCCTTTTGCTTGGTTTTGGGGTCATCGTGCAATTCACTGAGCGTCAGGAAAAAGTTCGGTTTCAAGTTTTCACCCGGCAAATGATTGCGGTCTTCGGAACCGCGGGTCATGTGAAAATAGATTTTGGCATTGGCATATTCAGCTCTATCGAAAGCTTCGAGAACTTTTTTCCGTACATCCTTAATATCTACGTTGAATATCCGTATTTCCTTCAGGCTCCGCGCGAACCGACTCAAATGCTCATCAAGAGCGAAAACCTCACCGTAATAACTGCGGATGACCTCATACACTCCGTCACCAAAAAAGATGCCCCGGTCCAGATACGGGATTGTAAGCTCACTCATGGGGAGCATTTGGTCATTAATGATGGCAACATCCATTGTCTGTATCTCCTGCAAAGGTAAAAGTTTCCCAATCATATCTCTGGGTCTGCAAACATGCAAGAGTTGGCCAAAAAAGTTTGAAAATTCGCTAAAATCAACTCAAATTCTCTTTACCGACCATGACCAGAGAAGACATAACTATCGATTTTAAAGTAAGTTAAAAAAATAACACCCGTTTTGAATTTTCTCTTTACAAAGTGGGTATAAGTCCCTAAAATGCTCCATTCTTAAGATTTCGTGAAAATAAACGGTTATTTTAAACTCGGCAGGAGTCGTGAATGTACGCAGTAATCGAACAAGGCGGCAAGCAGTATAAGATTGCCAAAGGCGACGTAATCAATATCGAATTGACCGATGTACCGGCTGATGCGAAAAGCATCGAACTGGGCAAGGTGATGTTTGTCAGTGACGGCAAAAAGATTCAGGTGGGTACGCCCTACCTGGACGGCGCCAAGGTCATTGCCAGCTTCAAAGTCAGCTCTGAGGAAGCCGTGGTAAAAGGCCCGAAGCTGTATCCGATGCACTTTCGTCGTCGTAAAAACAGCAGCCGACGCATCGGCCACCGGCAGAAATTCCTGCAGGTGATTATCGACGATATCGAAGCATAAAGCCGCTTCGTTCTACCAGCCCCCGTCTATATCAAAGCCCGGTTTAAATAAGCCGGGCTTTTTTTGTGGCACGGGCTTCCAGCCCGTGAAAAACATGGGCAAGATGCCCATGCTACATCAAATTTTTCTCAAAAAAAGGACACGCCCGTAACAAATCGGTAACAAAGGGTCCGTATTTTTGACTTTCAGTTGTTCAAATTATTTGTTAACCTATGGAAACCGAAAGGAGCAAGACATGAAAACAATCGGACACATTTTGTTGGTGGTTCTTCTGGGGCTGGGTGTTATGACACAGGCAGCAGAAACCGAAAAAAGCCCGGCTATCCTTTTGCAGGAGGCTATTTATCAGGAGGAAACCGCCGGCGACCTGGACAAGGCGATTGAGCTGTACGGGCAGGTTCTGGAGCAAGCGGCAGACGTGGAGCGACTGGCGGCACGGGCAACCTACCAACTCGGCCTGTGCCATCTGAAAAAAGGAGACAACGAGTTCGCCGCACAGTATTTTCAAAAAGCCATCAGCAACTACCCCAAACAAACCTCCGTGGTGAAAAAGGCACAAACCCAACTCGACAAAATCGTATCGACAGTATCAGAAGGAATCCTATTTGAAAAATTACCACAGGAAGTACTAATGGCAATTGGGAATATGTATGGGCAGACCTGTTCCAAAGCGGGATTAAAGAGCCTTTACACAAACAGTAATATCCATTACGTCAACTCAGATTTTGTCTCTTCCTACGGCGGGTACGGATACTACACAAACCAACTCAATATCCCTCTGGCTCAAAAGGTGCGTCTTTCCGGGACCAGTTATCCGAATCAGAGCCATTATGACATTGCCGGACGAAAAATGAATACGGAAATTGTGCCGGATGAAAAACGCGAGAATTTTTACCACATTTATTGGACGCCGGCCGAAGCCTTACCGCCGGGACAGTTTTATATGTATGGCTGGTGTCTGCATGAGGCGAAAACCCTCCCGATGATGCCCGGATTCGCCAATAAAAGTAAAGGCGAAAGACGCGCCTTGACCATGCAAAATCATTTTGGAAGCCATGCGTTTGAAGTATTCTATCTGGTCGTCCCTGACAGTCTGCAAATCGCTGAAACGGCTGAACAATATACGGACAAACAAACCGTTGGTGATTATGTGATTTATGCATGGGAAAAAGAAGTCCAACCGGATGAAAATCATGTGGTAACAGTGTATCTGTCGAAGAAACCAGCCAATCAGAAACAAACATATACAATTTCTGATAACATGGCTTTAGATCTCGATTCCGGGGCTTCAATTCAGATTGAATCCAAAGAGATTCCGATTGAATACGATATTGGCTGGGACAACGACGGCGGTGGCGCCTTAATGGTAAATCCAAAAGGAAGTTCTACAATCGTTGGTTTAGCCGGAGTCAAAAAGGGAGACTGGGATGAGGCCATCAAGTCAGCGAAAAACTCAATCGCTTTGTTGAAGCAAAAAGGGTCTCGTGGTTTTCTGGCAAATACGGCAACTTTTTGTGCAGTCTTGACCGATCAGGGAAATCTTTATGTCATTGAAATTACGGATTATTCACCTGAAAGAGTAACTTTAAATGTGTTAAAACTTATTGATGAGGCGAATCAACCAATTGACTTGAGTACACCGGAGGCAACCATCAAAAGCTTTGTCAAAGCGGTCTATAACGGTAACCTGGAAGTGGCCAAAAAATGTATCTCCAAAGATGGGCATGACTATGATGAATTCATGGAAATGCTGGCTACAGAATCTAATCACCCTTTCCAGGCCATGATCAAGGCGATGGATGCAAGCATTCCTGTTGAGATAACCAGTAAAAGCATCGAAGACGGCAAATGTAAGATATCGTGGTATTTTACCCTCGACAGAGTTTATTACTTTGGTGATACCAAAATAGAAAAGGGGGCGCACCAGAAATTTGGCAGCTATCTTGAACTTGTTGGTGATAAATGGTTAATAAGAGATATATAAACTAATTCCATGAAAACGGACAGCATTTCCAATCAGTTACGGTGGGTGATATTATTGCTGGCGGCAGCGGTGATACTACCCACCGTCTGTTTACTGTGGTTCATGAATCAGGCGGTCAAAAACGAGCGTTTAGCGGTGCGGCAAAAGCTGATTGATGCCTATAAACAACAACTCAAAGAAATCTCCCGTGAGACCTCAAAGCAATATGCTTCACTGGCAAATCGTTTTATCAGAGATATTCAACAAAGCAAAACAGAAACAGAAAAACCTCCCGTAAGACTCATCAGCAACCTTGTTACCATATCTTCCGGAAATCATGCTCTGACCGTTTATGGTGCTGATGGACAGGTCGAATTTCCGGAGACCGAAAAGAATCATATAGAACCTGAGATTGACAGTGAAGAACTAAGAACAATATGGAATGTTGAATTTGTTACGAAAGATTACGGAACAGCGACTAAACTTTATGGTAAGGTGGCTGAAGGTACGCAGGATAATACGCTCAGGTACAAAGCCATCATGGCGAAAGCCCGCTGTCTCGCGAAAAATGGACAGTATTCTGACGCAATCAAGGAATGTGAATTTTTATTTAATGCTTTTCCGACCACATCTATCGAACGCGATGCTTTTATCCTTCCTCCCGATATTCTCATCAATAACTACATCATGCTCATCGAGTTATACTCAAAAACACATCAAAATTACGATGATTTAACAGACGGCTTGCTCACAGCTATAAGTAACTCTCCCTGGCCATTATCGATTAGGGAATTCGGGTTAGAAAAGCTGAAACTCTTTACGGAAAACGGAAAAACGATAAAGAACGAATCAAGGCATGCACTATATAGTCGATTATATGGCGACATTCTGGCAGAAAGACAATCGCTTGCGGTCGCAGAAAGATTTCCGAAAATATCAAAATTCGGTCAATGGGAAGCTAATACAATCCAAAAAATTGAAATGCCGCAACCAACCTATGTTTTTTTCTTTGAAGATGACGGTCATAAATATGTTTTGAGTGGACCGCCCTCACTCCTATTTCGCTTTACCCACCCATTTGAAGAATCATTTATTTGTCGAATCAGCGATAATACAGGAAAAACATACAAGATCGTTGACTATCCCAGAGAATACGAGTTGTCAGAGCAATCGGAGTACAGTGTTGAAACACTCAAGACTGTAATCGGCGACAATAAGCCCCTGCTTTCAGTGCCAATTGGAGACACCTTTCCGGGATGGATGATAGAGCTTTACCCTAAAAAGAGTAACATATTTGACAATGCCGCTAACAGACAAAATACCGTGAATATCTGGACAGGCGCATTGGTCATTTTATTATGCATCCTATCCGGAGGAGTGGCAATTCGGGCGGTAAATCAACAGATTAAAATGAACCGGCTCAAGAACGATTTTATTGCAACGGTAACGCATGAGCTCAAGACGCCGCTGGCGTCGATGCGGCTGCTGGTGGATACGCTGCTGGAAGGCAATTATAAGGACGAAAATACTGCAACTGAATATCTGCAAATGGTTGCCAACGAAAATAAGCGACTGACACATCTGATTGACAGCTTTCTGACGTTTTCCCGCATGGAACGCAATAAACAAGTCTTTGATTTTCAACCAATTGACCCCAGCGAGATTACCACCGCTGCGGCAGAGGCGATACAGGCAAAATTTCAACGTAGCACGGGCTTCCAGCCCGTGAAAAATATGGGCAAGATGCCCATGCCGCATCATTGCCGCTTTACCTGCACTATTGCCGAAAACCTCCCCACCGTCAATGTTGATAAAGACGCCATGGTGACTGTACTTGTGAATCTGCTGGATAACGCGTATAAATATACGAATTCCGATAAGCATATCGAATTGAAGGTCTACAAAGATAATGGTTTTGTTTGCTTTGCGGTAAAAGACAATGGAATTGGACTAAGTACACGTACGCAACGGAGGATATTTAACCGGTTTTATCAAGTGGACAGCCGATTGAGTCGTCGGTCAGAAGGCTGCGGGCTGGGGTTAAGTATTGTAAAATTCATTGTCGATGCACATAATGGACGGATAGAGGTACAAAGTGAGCCCGGACAAGGAAGTCTATTTACGGTAAAACTACCGGCATTGTGAGGATGCTTTGTGGAAACAGTATTAATCATTGAAGATGATGCGGCAATGATGCGGGGACTGAAGGATAACTTCGCATACGCCGGTTATACGGTTTTGACTGCTGACGATGGGGAAAAAGGACTGGATACGGCGCTGGATGCAAAACCGGATTTGATTGTACTGGATATCATGCTGCCAAAGATTAACGGTTATGAGATTTGCCGCCTGCTGCGGAAGGAAAAACTGGACATGCCGATTATTATGCTGACGGCCAAAGGCGAAGAATCCGATATCGTGCTGGGGTTGAATCTGGGGGCGGATGATTACATCACCAAGCCCTTCAGTATTAAGGAGCTATTGGCACGCGCCAATGCCTTCCTGCGCCGCCGGCGAGAGAAAGAGCAGACGGAAATTTATACCTTCGGCGAATATACGCTCAACATTCCGAGCAGAACCCTGATGAGCAACGAACAGGAAATCAACTTGTCGCCCAAAGAATTTAAGCTTTTGGACTATTTTGTCAAAAACGCCGGGCGGGCACTGACACGGGATACGCTGCTGAATGCGGTTTGGGGCTATAATAATTTCGTCACCTCGCGAAGCGTGGACCGGTGCGTTACGACCCTTCGCAACAAAATTGAGCCGGACACTCACAACCCGCAATTCATTCATACCATCCGCGAAATCGGATATAAATTTGAGATGAAATAGTTTTATCCATCGCTTTCGCTTCGCGAGAAGCGATGTCACCCGGATTTATGTGTGTATCACTCATCGTGAAAGGCGGTAGCGAGAACGGCTGTATACACTTTTTCGACCCCGGCCAACTTGAGGGTTTTGGCGCACTCGTTCAAAGTCGCCCCGCTGGTGGAAATGTCATCGATTAACAAAACGGATTTCCCTTTGAACGGATGCCCTTTTCGAATCGCAAATGCCCCTTTGACATTGCGACGCCGCTGAGCCGGTGTTAAATCCCATTGCTGTTGTGTATTGCGAATCCGGACAAGATCCGTCGAGACGACTCTATCAGCCGGTTTCACTCGTTTTGCCAGCAGGTATGACTGATTGTAACCCCGCCGTAATTTCCGCCGCCAATGCAGCGGAACCGGAACGATAACGTCTGTTTGTTCATAAAAACCACAACCCACCAGAGTCTGTTTTAACATTTCTGAAAGACGAGCGTCCAATTCCGTCTTTTCACTGAATTTAAATGCAAGAATTAATGAACGCAGGGTTGACTCATAGACCCCCACCCGCGCAACTCCGTCAAAGTGATAATTCTTTTCCCGACACCCGCCGCATCGACCGTCAACAATCCCGAAGGGGCTGACATCCCGCCCACACCGGCGACAGTAATCACTCGCAACAGAGGCGGATAAATTTTGCCAGCAATCTGCGCAGAGTCCCTCATCATCCGGATGGATACTATTTTGGCAGACAAGACATCGAGCGGGCCAGAAAAGATGTGAGGCACTTTGGATTAATGCCGAAGCATGCGGTACAATCCGGCGATAAAGCTCCCTGACTTCCATGTCATAGAGTATAATACGGGAAAACAGAATTTCAATACTTATTTTAAGTCGAACCGACTATTATCCAAAGGTTCAAACCAACCGATTTGCATATCAAAGGAACAAACCCCATAAATATTGATACTGTTTTCCTCGGCGATTTGCTCTGTTCCGACATGACCGTCACACCAGGCAATGTTTGCTCTTTCGTCATGCCGAAAATGAATCGATGGGGACGGTTGGCCCCAAGAGGGTTTCGGTTGACCACCAACAACAAAATAATAAGGTTCCGCAAATGAATATTCAAGGTAGTATGGCTGGTCACCATCCAGCTTTGTCATCGCGGCGTCAGCAAACATCAGTGTGGAGGCCGGCGACCGAACTTCCGGCTGACGTGTGGGACGAGCACAATTGTCAGACGTGTAATCAGCCCATACCCGTGAACCAATATAAGTCATGTTATAGCCATACCCGCCGCATCCCTGTTCAAAATCCCAATCCCATGGATCTCCATTTCGAAAGTGAACTTTTTGGGGACACTGCTTAACCCGGCCATCCGCCAAATAGGACGCCAATGGGCTTCTTGTCGCATCAAACATCTCGTCGAGATTATCCCGAATCCCATGCCACCGTTTTAAGTTTGAGCCGGAAAAAATATCCGGAGCCGCCAGAACATATTCCGAATTATTTTCCATCACATAGCCCAGATTGGCCAAGGCAAGCTGGCGAATATTGCTGCGGCAGACCACCTCCCTGCACTGCTGTTTGGCCTTCGCAAGTGACGGCACAAGAACACTTAGTAATGCTGCGATGACCGCAATAACCACCAGCAGTTCGATTAGCGTGAAACCATGTAGGGATTGGCGCCGTGAAACGGTATCATGACGCCGATGTGAAAAGTTAATTTTATTAACCCCTACATGGAGATTTTGGTTATGAGTAATTTTGTACAAGTTTCTTCGCATTGCAATACCTTTCT
>JADHXS010000002.1 GCA_016782835.1 Phycisphaerae bacterium
TTTCGCTTGCGGGGAAGCCTGAAGGCGTACCTGGCGACCAGTGTAATGAACCGGTCACGCGACTATTTGCGGAGACGCCGGACGGCACCGATGGCATTGAATGACGCAGAACCGCCGACGGTAAATTCGGCTCCCGATAGCGGCATGGTTCTTGAGGAAGAGTTGGCCCGGCTCAGTGCCGCACTGGCCCAGCTTCCGGCCGAGCAGCGCGAAGTGGTGGTGCTGAAGATTAAAGCAGGCCTGAAGTTTCGACAGATTGCAAAAATGCAGGATGTTTCGATTGATACGGCACAGGCGCGGTACCGATACGGAATCGATAAACTGCGGTCACTCTTGAATAGCGAGATGGAAAAATGACACATGCAGACAATATAGAAAAGAAGCTTGAACAACTAAATATCAAATCCACCCCTGCCATGCGGGAGAAGATACTGTCTGAAGCATCGCAGGTGATGGAACAAACCATAAACGCCTCAGCCCCTAAGCCGAGCGTTGGGAGACTTATTATGAAAAGTAACATCACAAAATTCGCCGCGGCGGCGGCGATTATCATTGGAGTATTTGTTGGAATCAGTATGTTCAACGGAACACCGGCTTATGCAATTGAACAAACCGTTGAGGCTATGCGTTCTGTAACATCAATTCATGCTTTTATGACTGACTGGGATGATAGTCAGGGAGAAATTTGGCTCCAGATAAACCCAGAGACAGGTCAGGAAGAAAAATATTTTGCGGATATGGGTAACCTTTTAATTGTTGCGACCCCTCAAGCCACATATTACTATCATAAGGATAAAAACCTGGTCAGAATCAAAAAAGAATATGAACCGGCGTCCGAGATAAGTTTTTCACGAATATTTGAAGATCTGCCTGTTTGGGTAGAGAAATACAGCGGCAAATATGAGTGTTATCAGAAATTTGATGAAGAACTTAAAAAAGAGGTTATTGTTATTCATGTTGAAGTGCCGGTTTTTGAAAAAGAGTTTTATGTTCGCATTGACCCGGAAACGAAATTGCCAATAAAGATGGAAGCAACTAAAGCAAAGCCGGGACAGGGAGTTAAAAGTGTTTACAATATTCAATACAATGTATCTATACCGGAAGGACTCTTTGAATTTGAGATTCCCGCCGGTGCCAAGGTTGTCTATGAGTAACTTCGAAATATGAAACACATTCATAAAGGGTTTTAAAAAAAGGCCGAGTTTTTTAACTCGGCCTTTCTTATTGCTGGATATTTGAATTCACAAAACACTACCGCTTAATCGCGGGCACGTTTTTTGAATGAATTGGCAGGCTTTGACTTTCCGAATTTTTTGAACGGTTTCTTTTTTCCGCCCTGATTTTTCGAGCCGGGCTGGTATCCGCCGCCGCTGTTGTTGGGCCGATTCTGTTGCTGGTCGGAATTTTCGCTCGTCGTTTTTTGCTTCGGCTTTTTAAAGCGGGACTGCTTGAAACTACCGGGCTTTGCGGCGGCAGGGTGTTGGCCTTGTTGGGTCTTGGCGCGTTGTCGCTGGGAGGAGCCGGGTTTGCTCTTTTTGCCGGATTCGTTAGGTTTCTTATCCAGTGAAACCGTGTGTTTATAGGCAAAGCCGTCAATGTTCTTCGGTTCAAATGTTCTCCCGATGAAGCCTTCGATCTTGCGGATGTGCTTGATTTCGTCGTGCGAGACAAATGTAATCGCGTCGCCGGTGGCCGCAGCGCGTCCGGTGCGTCCGATGCGGTGGATATAGTCCTCCGCGAATGCTGGCACGTCATAGTTGACCACATGCGAGATGCCTTCGACGTTGATGCCGCGTGCAGCGATGTCCGTGGCGACCATCACCTGGTACTTGCCGCGTTTGAAGCCGTCCAGTGCCTGCTGACGCTGTTTCTGCGTGCGGTTGGAATGGATGGCGACCGCGTCAATATCTGCCAGTTTCAGTTTGCGGCATATCTTATCGGCACCGTGTTTGGTGCGGGAAAAGACCAGCACGCTGTCCATGGCGTCGTCGTCGAGCAGATGCAGCAGCAGGTCCATCTTCTGTTCGGCCGGAACCGGGCAGATATGCTGTGTGATGGTTTCAATCGGGTTTCGCGGCCGGCCGATTTGAATCATCTTTGGCTCGGTCAAAATGTCGCCGGCCAGCTTTTGTATCTCCGGCGAGACGGTTGCCGAAAACATCAGCGTCTGACGTTTCGTCGGCAATTTGGCAATGATTTTTTTCATGTCGTTGATGAAGCCCATGTCCATCATCCGGTCGGCTTCGTCGAGCACGAGGATTTCCACCTGCTGCAGGTCAATGGTGCCGCGGTTCATGTGGTCCATCAACCGGCCCGGTGTGGCGACGACGATATCGACACCGCGTCGCAGCGGCTTGAATTGGCCCTGGATGGGGGCGCCGCCGTAAACGGCCAGCGGGATGATGTCCAGAAACCGTCCGTAACCGGCAATGGCTCGTTCGATCTGTACCGCCAGCTCGCGCGTCGGTGTCAGGATGAGCGATTTGATCCGCCGCCTTTTCGCGATGGGGTTGTGAAACAGTTTTTGCAGCATCGGCAGGACAAACGCGGCGGTCTTGCCGGTGCCCGTCTGGGCGCAGCCGATGATGTCATGGCCCGCTAACGCCGCGGGAATGGCCTGTGATTGGATTTCGGTAGGGGCGTTGTAGCCGGTGGCAAGGATCCCCTGTACGAGCGGGTCAATCAGACCCATGGTTGTAAATGGCATAGATTCTTCCTAAATAAAATTCGTTCTACTGATGCGGCATGGCCGTCCTGGCCATGATTCACGGGCAAGATGCCCGTGCCACTACGCGGATTCAGTACAACGGATGCACAAGGAAGTCGATGAGGAGTAAACTCTCGAAATGCTTTTTATGCTTTGTATACCGGATACGCACAGTAGGCTTATAACAGATACCGGTGTTTATTGCAAGAGAAATATAAAATAACTTTTCGGCTGTGTTATATCGGCGGTCAAATACAGCGGGCAGGTGCTGCGGATACAGCCTCTGCCTGCGTGTGATCCATTTTGTTTCAAATGAATCGGTTTTGCCTATCTCCGGCGGTATTTATAAGACCGAGTACAAAGTCCCCCCAGTCCCAACAGAATAAGCGTTACCGGTTCAGGTACGATAAGTGACTCACTGACATTGGAGTCGCCGTATTCAATCGAAATCACGTGCAGCCCGACCCGCAGACTGCCATTGCCGATGGCCGTGTTGATATCGGCGTAGGTTGAGCCGTTCAGGTCGAACAGCAGCCCCAGGGATTCGCCCGGATTGAGCCCCAGTGTGGGTGCCGGGTTATCGGCGCCGGCATAGAAGTCATATTTGGTAAAGCCGTACGAAGTTCCACCGGGCATCTTGGCGGTGCCTTTATCCAGGAATTCAATGGTGCCGGTCTGCAGCCCGATGAAAGAATCGAACGAAATAAGCGTGTCATCGATGTAAACCGCCGCGATGGAACTGTCCAGCGGGGCCGATGTCATGGGCGGAATCGTGTTGTTGTTGACAAACTCCAGCAACACCTGTGTGTCGGAGTAGTACTGCACATCCACCGTAAACTGCCAGGGGTCGATCGCCAGTCCCGGCCCGTTATTGGTTACTTTGGTTAGTGAATACAAACCTGCCTGCGAGATACCGCAAAGACAGGAAACCATCAAAAGGCACAGGAAACCCCTATTTCCCTTGCCGTGCCCTTCAAACGGAACCCGGGGGTTGCGTCTGTTTCTCATTTTTTTCTCCCTTTTCAAGACCCATCCTGTATTGTTGTGAAGATCCCGAACGATCTTCGTGTCCACTGAAACAATTGTCATTGGCAATACGCGCAGACTTGGGGCATGAAATGACCGTGTTTGATGCAAAATCAGGTATTCATGGTCCAAAGAGCGCTATCTTCCCTCGCTCACTCTCCGGTTGTGTGTGCGCAAAGAGCCTCACACACAATGATTTCTTTCCTGACTCTCTCCAGATATGCCACTTTCGAATGCTTTTACATTACCTTCCTCGTCCCCCTAAGTATGTAAATATGATAGCAGGAGGCGGTAGAAATGTCAAGAAAAAACCTGATAAAAACTTGAAATAGCCCATTAAGAGGCGATTTTTCTGTGGAAAAAACGAAATATTTTTAGTTGTGACTGGAGGGAGAGATGCCGGTTTTACAACGCCATACCGTTTTCCGGTGCCTACTGGCAATTGGTTTGGGCTGCATCGAACAATCCCAATTCGCGAATCTGTTCGAGCAATTTTTCCCGTGAGAAAGGTTTTGTGATGTACGCTTCGCAACCGGCATTGTAGGCCGACATCATATCTTTTGCCATGTCTTTGGCTGTAATCATAATTACCTTGACACTGGGCAAGCTCTCCTCGGTGTTTCTGAATTCCATCCGGCGGATCTTTTGCAATGCCTCCATCCCGTCCATTTCCGGCATCATGATGTCCATACAAATCAGGTCATACGGTTGATCTGCTGCAATGGCCCGCTCGACGGTTTCAAGTGCTTCAGCGCCATTGTCGGCTGTATCACAAGTGCCGTAATCAGCCAGGTATAATTGCATCAACTCCTGTAGCGAGCTTTCATCTTCAACGATTAGTATTTTCATCAATAGCGTCCCACAGATTGAATGAACATATCGGCTTTACAGTTAAAGATATATCGTAGATATCCGGAGCCGGCTTTAGGAAAATATTCTTGATTTCACGATGAGGCCCAGGATTGATAAACGCCTGCCTGTAAAACGGCATAGATGATTTTATCGGAACGTCAGTGCCGGCTGGTTTCTCTCAGACAGTCACGAAGGGTGACGGGGCCGCGATTGAGGTCGGCTTCGGTGAATAATTTGGCCCGAAAGGTGTCGACGTTAGCAAAGATTTTTTCGGTGTGCTGTTCGATGCGGCTCCACTGACCGGTGAGCTTCCATTGGCGGATTCGCATGCGGCTGTAGGTTGTGTGGGTGACAACTTCCCATACCCCGCCGTAGCTGTGCTGATACAGTGTACGTTGCTGTTCGGCGGTTTTGTCATAGACCGCCTGGGTGTAGGTTTTATGAAACGGCCACAGCAGCACCGGCACAAACCAGCCCACCGGCCCGCGGTCGTTGTCATCCTTGCTGACGCATTGGATATACGTATGCGGCTCCGGCACGCCGGATGGTTTTTGGTTTCCATTGTCGGGTGCCATGCCCACATGAGTGTGGGCATGCTTTGTGTTTAGTTGCTGCGCATAGTCATAGATAGCTTTCAAACTCGGTTGCCGGGGTTCGTTGCGGACATGATGCCGCCGTGTCGCGGCGCTCAGTGTCGCCTCGTCAAAGTCCTTCAACCGCCAGTACCAGTCGCTCAACTGCACTGCCGTAAACTCATACCTCGGCCACTGTTGCCGAATCTGACTTTGAAACCACTTTCCAAACGCCTCTTTAGTTAACATACGATAAGCTCCTTTCTTGGGGATTTCTCCTAAAAGCACATCAAAAAACGAATATGCGGAATCACCGATGGATACGTAAATTGTTTTTCTATTGAGAGTTACGAAATTAATATGTGTGGAATTACTAATTTAATACTAAAAAGTTAAAAATTAGTATTTGAGGTGGGCGGAAAAGTCGATACACTAATTATGTACTAAAAAGTTAAAAATTAGTATTTCAGGGGAGTCGCCTTATGAGAATGCCCAAGACGCCACCGGATTTTAGCCAGATCTGGAATCAAATGAAGCTATATGACAATCCGGATAAACTTGAGCGGTTAATCCAGATACAATCGAGTTTATCCCAGTCTGTGAAATATTTGCACTGGGATAAGTTGCGCCATCTGACGCCCCCCGAATCAATGACTCATGAAGAGTGGTGGCTGGCGATCAAAATGAAACGGCAGAGTTTATATAAGCAAATTCCACTTCATGATAAAAACGGAAAGCCGTTTGTCATGCTCACCGAGGTTGACCCGATTCTTGAACGGTTGCATGATATCGATTTGGGTGCGGGTGGTTTAATTCAGATGCCCGATCAAATTACCAATCCTGATACAAAAGATCAGTATTATATCAGTTCACTCATTCAGGAAGCGATTACCTCCAGCCAGTTGGAAGGGGCCGCAACGACTCGACCGGACGCCAAGGAGATGATCAAGAGCGGTCGAAAACCAACGGATCGCAGCGAGCAAATGATCCTCAACAACTATCACACCATGCAGTTCATCAATACGTTGAAAGATACAGACTTGTCGAAGAGTCTTGTTTTTGAGATTCATCGACGGGTAACACATGATACGCTGGATGATTCAACCGCCGCCGGTCGTTTTCGAAAGCCTGACGAATCCGTTTCTGTGGTGGATCAATATAACGAAGTCATGCATACACCACCACCTGCGGATTCATTAGATAAGCGTCTGGACTTGTTGTGTAAATTTGCGAACAGGCAATTAAAAACTGGCTACATTCATCCGGCGGTCCGTTCGATCATTCTGCATTTTTGGCTGGCCTACGATCATCCGTTTATCGATGGCAACGGCAGAACAGCGCGTGCATTGTTTTATTGGTCGATGCTGCGGCATAAATACTGGCTGTTTGAGTTTGTCTCTATCTCACAAATCATCTTAAACGCTCCGGCCAAATATGAACGAGCCTTTTTGTATACGGAAACAGATGAGAACGATCTAACGTATTTTATCCTGTATCATCTGGATGTAATTCATAAAGCGGTTGAAAAACTCCATGAGTATATCCAGCAAAAGACACAACGATTGCAGTCGTTGGAACGAGATATCAAGGGGTTGGCCGGGTTAAATCATCGACAGCGAATGCTAATCAGTCATGCATTGAGACACCAGTTTTATAAATATACCTTCAAGTCACACCAGACAAGCCATGGGATTGTGTACCAAACAGCCCGGCTGGATTTGATGGACCTTGAGAACAAGGGCTTGCTTACCAGTCGCAAAGTCGGACGCACTTGGTATTTTACCCCAGCTAAAAATCTCGAAGAAAAACTCGCAAAGTTGGCTTAACGTAAAAAATCATTTATCCATAAACGTTTTCATGGCATGGATGTTGGTTTCGGTGGCGTGTTGGATGTCCTGTTGTTCGAATGAGAGAGAAAAAGGAGCAGGGGACCTGGCCTTCTTTTCATTCTTAATCTTCTTATCATTCTTGTTAGGTGCTCAGGGTCTGCCGTTGCATTGCCATTTCTTCTCGGCGTGGTTGGCCATCAACAGCAGCGTGACGAGAATGACTTTCTGCTCGCTGGTGCCGCACTGCCAGAGCGGGCCGGCCAGTAGACACCGATACAATTTAATCCAGCCGGTATGCATAATCATGCTCCTTTTTTGACGGTTTTTTGTTTGATTTTACTTGTCTTGTCGGACCGGCGGCGTGTATAATCATGTGTGATCCTTGACGATCGTGAGAAATGTTTATATGAACACGCGCACAGGTGCATGGCTGTTGTCGGGTTTGTTGGGGTTGTCTTTCTTTATGACCGGGTGTGCGGCGAAGCGTCAACTGCCGCCGTACCCGTCCGATTGGCCCGCGGCCGCTCAACCGGGCTGTGATTGCTCGGCAATATCCGGAACGTATGCCGACACCGGCGTCGAAGCGCAGGCCGATGGAAGCCTGCACCGCCGAATCGCTCTGGCGTCTGATGGACCTTGAAGAAGTCGAGAACATTCAGCACGTTACCCTCCGGCTTGGCCCGATTGGGAAATTCGATGAGGGTAAACTGGAGATCGCCGCGCTGCGCGATGGACAGGTGGTCAAGACGCAAACCCTGGTTTACAAATGCGTCAATGGTGAGGCGGTGTTTGATGAGCGGGCAAACGCAGGGGCGGCTTATCTTTTTATCATGTTTTTTGAGAGCGGCGATAAAACGCTGACGGCAGCCGCTGACGGATCCTTAGTTGTCAAGTCGTTCTGGAGCGGCCGTGGGCTTATTCTGTTGTTTCCGATTCACGATGAGAGTGCCAAATTATTCCGCTTTGAACGGCTTGCCGATGCCCCCGTTCAGCCGCTGCCGACTAATCTTTTGACACCGGAGAAACCCTAAGCTGTGCAGGTGAGATTCGCATGAAAAACAAACGCCTTGTGGATGGGGTGACCTGTTTTGTTTCTGTATTGGTCCTTCTGACCGGTTGTGTCAGTCCCTACCCGCAGGAGTCCGATTTCCAATCTGTCGTTCGCGGTGGAAAATCAGTCGTCCTCATCGGCTTTCGCACCCACTGGAACGGCACCCCATCCGAGCCTGTCAAAGAATTTGCGAGCATGGCGTCCTCTCCGATGCAGTTAGCCGTCAGCTCTTTCGATAAAGCAGAACGCTTGGAAAAACAGCGGGCGTTTTCGCTGGGGGAACCGGATGCTTCCGGCAGGCAATGGACCTGCTTGTTTCTGTCGCCGGGGTCCTATTATCTATGGGCCGTCCCGCCGACTTGGCTGGAGCGGGATGTGAATTTTCCGCTGGAGCAGGCAGGGGGGTTCTGGCTGCAGGTCGTGCCCGGCCAGCCCGTGCAATATGCCGGAACGCTTCAATACGATCTGGGGGGCAGCAAGTTTATTCAGGAAAAGTTTTATAAGCGGTTCGCCTGTTCGGTCCTCGATGAACGGCAGGACGCTGCGGGCATCGCTCAAACCGAACTTGCCCGTTTCGGCGGTACAATGGGAGTGTCAGTGATGTGTCCTTATGGCCAGGCGGCGTTGTATTCAAATTCTGTTTTTCCGGCATTGGTCATGACGCAGTCACCGGATATTATTCGTTCGCCGGATTGGAAAGCCCGGGCCAAAGACAGGGCGTGGGGTCCTGTGGAATTCATGGTGTCCGATTCTTCGGGTCAGGCGGCGATCGGTGCGGTGGGCATTGCCATCGTTTATTATCCCATCGGATGGTACCTGAGCTCATCCTGGGCCGCCGAAGATATTGAGAAATGGCAGCCCTGTGTTGCGGCGATCAACAAGCACATCGAACAGATCCTGCCCGACCGCAGACTCCGCCAGCAACTTGCGGACACGATGGGCAGCGATGCGGTCATCGTCGAAGTTAACCAAACCGCCATCGAAGACCGAACATCGCTTGTATCTGAAAATCACTGCGGAAGTTTGCTGCTGGCGGATATTCAGCGCATCCAGTTGCGCGAGTGTTATAATAAAACATATTGCGTCGAAGTGGCAACGCGGATTCGTCTTTGGGACCGGCAAACAGGCAGGTATGTGTTTGACTGGACATTGCTTTATACGAATCCCAAAGCGCTCTTCTTTGATCAGATCGATACGCAGTATCCATGGATTCTTGAACCGCCGACACCCATGCCCAATGAAATCGTGCTTGGCGCTGTTTCGCCCAATTGCCCGATGGATGACTACTGCGGGGCGGCCGGCATCGATCTGTTTACACAGGAACTTGACAACGCGATCAGCCAAACCGTTATGTACGCCGTGGAGCGTATCGTCTCGCCGTAAACAGCGATAGACTTTAATCCCCCCGTGATGCATGAGGTTGCTCCTTTCGTAAAAAATAACATGCCCACGGCGAGCGTGGGCATGGCACCCGAGGCGTAAAGCTTTGATTAAAACGCATCTTTGCCGAGGTAGTTTTTGGCGATGCGGCACAGGGCTAGCAGGCGTTTTTCGGTACGGCTGCCAGACTCGTTTTCCTTGACGGCTTTTTCAAATGCCTCGCTAATTAGCCGGTGCTGCGGTTCGGTGACGAAAAATGTCATCGGCAGCAGAAACGGCTTTTGACTTTTCGGTTTCGGCAGCGGCTGTTGCTTGGCAAGACAATCCAGTTTTTCGATAGCGGTCTTGCTCTCCGGCAGCATCTGCGACAATTCCTTGCTCTCATAGCGTTTGCAGAGCTGTTCGATGAGCCTGCTTTTTTTGTGCACGTTATCCCGTCCGGTCAGTTTGTTCAGCGTCGCCAGGTACACCATTGCCTCTGCGTCGGCGGCGGCAAACACCACGCAGTCGGCGTGGGTATAGCTTAGCCGGGCCAGTGCCCGCATGCGATGATGACCGTTAAGGATTTGATAGCTGTTCTTTCGATGCGGGTGGATTCGCACGACGATGGGTTCATACTGGCCGGTGCGTTCAATGTGTTTGACGAGTTTTTTAAACGCTGCATCGCTCATGCGATTTGGATTGGCCGGGTGCGGTGACAGACGACGCAGCGACAGCGATACAACCGTTTGCGTGGGAGTTGATTGTGTGGTTTGTGTGGACATAATAAAGCTCCTTTCTTTTCAGTGAACAGTTAGCAATAAACAGTAAACAATAATGAACGACGGTCATTCCGACAGTCACATCATCCTGAACAAAGTGAAGGATATCACCTTTACGTTATGGTTGAGATTCTTCCTAAAGCTCAGAATGACTGAATCAGGTTTGTGGTTATGCAATCTCCAGGCCGGGGACGGGTTTTTCGGGATTGAGCCAGAGGTAGTAATGACCGGGCGGGCCGAGTTTGCTCAGGACGAAGTCCGTTCGTTCGAGGGTGTGGAGCAAATTACGCTGGCTTTGGAATTTCTGCAGGAAATCCTGTATCTGTTTTTCGATAAACCCGCGATGTGGCGTATCCAATGACTCGATCTGCTCATGCACCCGGTCGGTGTCGATCCACAGGGTCCGGTCAATGCCGACGGTTTCCAGTGCCGCCTGCATCCGTTCGGTCTTGACATCCGGCGGTTGACGAAATCGGCACATCCCAGCCCGTTCGAAGAACGGGTGCACCATCCCCATAACGCTGGATGTTTCGACCATTGCCGCACCCGTCAGCGGCATGGTTTCTTTGACCAACCGGCTTGCCAACCCCAGCCCGCGATACCGCGGGTCGATAATAACCCGGCTGATACACCGGACGTGCTCGTTTAAGAGTGAAAGCCCAACAGCCCGGCTCAGCCCGGAGAAGAAACCGCCGGTGACGATGTTGCGAATGGCTAGATTCGGTACGGGCGGACGATAGACGATCACGCCCACCACCGGGGCCATGATCCTGCGTCGGCTGTGGTCATCATAAATGGCAAACAGGTGCGTAAAGGGGCCCAAGGCCGTGCTGCGATAGTGAAAGCTCGCCAGGCTTTTGTAGGCGTCGAGGTCGGCAGAGCGAATAATCAGGTGTTTTTGGATGCTGCAATCGGTAATATTACGGTACACAGTATTCTCCTTATGCAAAAAAGTTGTAAATAGAATTTGTTAATAACATTTCACGGCAAAATTTATAGGATGTTGTTTGGTGGGGATATTTAAAAATGTTCTTAAAAAAACAAAAGTTATTGGGTATTATTACCGATAAGAGCGTATGGCAACAAGAACGGATCAAGTTATTTGGGAGCTTCTCAGGAATGACTGAAACGGACAAAAAAGAGAATTCATCAGGGCAGCGGTGTCCCTATTTTAAGACCTGCGAATTTATTCAGTCCCAAGAGGACAAGCTGCCCCGTCTTACAAATCAGTTCAAAGAAAATTATTGCCTCAAAAACTATTATGCCTGTTCCCGGCGATGGATACAGGACTTTCTTGGAGCTGAAAAAGTACCCGAACTGATGATGCCGCAACAGCATGACTGGGCCGAGCAATTGCTTTTCGAGTCAGGTGTCAGATATACCGCGTTTCAACAAAAGTATCGCTCGTCCCGCCCCGACACCGATAGCAAGTAAAAAAAGCGTTATGAACTTGTCAATGAACGGTCATCAGTTATCAATTATCAGGTTCTGCTTTGTGATTTATCCTTGTAGATTGTCCGTGTTGTCCCGTTCAAATATTTGATAACAATCACATCCGGCTGTAGTTCAACCAGCATATCTTCATGGCAGGATGCAAGGATAAAAATTTTCCCGGTTTGCACAGCGAGTTTGCGAAGATTATGCGCGATGACGCAAGCAGTAATGCGATCCAGCGATGCGGTGAACTCATCGGCAAAAATCCATCGCCTGCCGCTCATGATGGCCTTTGCCAAACGATATCGCCATTGCTGGCCCGCACTAAGCACTGCGGGACTGTTCAGCATGGAAAACACATCGCTGAGTCCTGCCTTGCTGAGCATTCCCGTTGCGTTCCATAGCGAGCCGTCAACACAATCGATGAGAGCGGCATTGTGCTCGAGTGGGATATCCTCAAGACGAATTCGCTCGGAGGGGCGGATTTGTTCATACAGGGCATTCAGCAGCACGCTTTTGCCGGCGCCGCTGGATCCGGTGATAAAACAAATCTGTCCCGGCTTAAGTGTTAACCGGCAGGTATGGCGCAGACGCTGATCTTTGAGGCGATTCAGTCTCAATCCGAACAGACGCATCAATTTTGCGGCGCGGTCTGATATCGTTTGGTTCCATTGAATTGATGTATTAACATTTAACGTGTGCACAGAGATCTCCTTTCTTATATGAGTTGTATTTTCGATTTCGTTTATTTCTCCCTTGCATCTCTGGAGGTTCTCGAACCCGGCAGGGCTGGAGTGTACTGCTGCCGTAAGCAATTAACCGCACCGCCCGGAGGATGTTACGGACGCGGTAGAGGCTAATGTTGAGTTTTTGGGCGATGGCTTTTTGAGTCAGCCCCTGAAGAAAATAGTCCTGAACGATGCGGATGTCTGTGTCGTCAATATCACACTGACGGCGCAGCAGTGATACCAGTTCTTTGGCGATAAGTTTTTGCAGGAGACGATGAAAACGCCGGCTGATGGTCGAGGGATTCTGCCCGGTCAGACAGGCAATCTGCTCAAACGTGCTGCCTTTCTCGAAAATCATCTGCATCAACGCCTTGTCTTTGGAACTGAGCCATTCGCTGCGAAGACGGATTTTCTCGATTTCCTGTATGCGCTGGCGGTACAGCGCGTTATTGCGGTGCCAAGAGAACATCGACAGTGCTCCTTTCCTGTTGAATAATGCGGTCTGGTGCCCTAAGGCGGTGAAAGCGTCTCGGATAGTGAGGTAACAGATGAGTGTCAGATCGGCGGATACGAATTTCCTCCGCCGACGCGAGACTCTTTAACGACTCCTTCTGCCTTTCGGTCGCAGCCCGTTTTTAAAAACGTTCATCATTATACGATGTGAATGTTATGTATTTATCAAACTTTATTAAAAGTTTACTGTATAAATGGTCCCTGTCAAGAAATTTTGCCGGTTTTCTCGAAAATGTTAGATTGTGAAATTTAAGGAGACGGTATTAAGCTTATATTGGTCGATTTTTGTCAGTACCAAGCCCTTTTTTGACGACGTTGTCTTATGTGGACATCTTATCTATAACCTATTGATTTATAAGGGGATAAAGGATGCATGAGAAAGTTTGGGGGCAGACCTGACGGAAAAAAATACAAAAAAATTGTGAAAAATACAAAAAAATTATAAACATTGCATTTGTTTTGTACGTCATAATATATGGAAAGGCGCGAGGAACTAATAACAAACTTTTCATCACCCTCCTCCGAAGCCAGATTCAGCATAAGTGTGAATCTGGCTTTTTGTTGTATGTTCGCATCCCATTTTTCCAGGTATTTCTCATGCCCGTTTTGCTTGTACAATGTCTATTGATCCCGGCGGATATTGGATTATTTTAAAACCTTGACTTGACAATTCGTATATTTAATCATCCAATATAGGCAATTCGGCGGCGATGATTTAGTAGGTCAACGGGTTACGAAGAGTCAGTGACCGAACATCATTGTGAAGAATTCTGACAAGGCGATTTTACGAGATTTATTATTTCCATTGGGACAGAGCAGAGATTTAGAGGGTTGACGTTATATGGGCATAGATTTAGGTGAAGTTCGGCCGTATCAACAACACGTTTTCCGGTGGTGTTGGGTTGCAGTGTTTTTATCAGTGTTTTTCGTTTGTTGGAATGCCAATGCCGATGAGCAGAAGGTCGTTGAGGCGGATGCAGTCCAAGCGGGTGCGGATTCTATTCCGGCGGCGGAGTCAAATAATGAATCGTTGTCTTCGGCAGGGGCGTTTCTGAGTGAGGCTCAGCAGAATTGGCTTCGTCAGAATATTCCTGTCCGTGTTGGGGTCACCAACATTCCGCCCCAGGTTTTCAGAGATGAACAAACCGGCCAATTGAGCGGACTCTGCATGGATCATCTGCGACGAATTGAGACGCTTTTAGGTGTGCCGTTTGAGATTGTTTACTACAATACGTGGAATGCCATGATGGACGCGACTTTGCTGCAAATTTCACCGGAACAACGTCAAAGACTGGAGGCGAAGTGGGTCTTTCCGAAGATGGAGGCGAAAACGCTGGATTGGCGCATTGTGTACGGTGTTCCGATTGGAATCGCCATGCTTCTGGCTTCGGTGTTGTTATGGAATGTCTTATTAAGGCGATCGGTCAAATCTCGGATATTTGAATTACAGCAGGAGTTAACGGAACGAAAGAAAGCCGAAGCATCCCTGGTCGAAAGTGAGCGTAAGCTTTCGATGCTCATGGATAATCTGCAGGGGATTGTATTTCGCCGTTTAAACCGCGCGGACTGGCCGATGGAATTTCTCGGCAAGGGGTGTCTGGAACTGACCGGCTATCCTGTTCAGGAATTTCTTTCACGCCCAATGGCATGGAATGATCTGATTATGGCCGAGGACCGAACGCCCGTCTGGGAGAATATTCAAGAGGCCTTGCGGAGTCGACAGACGTATCAGATTGAATATCGTATCATCACCCATGACGGACAACTCAAATGGCTCTGGGAAAAGGGCAGTGGTGTGTTCGACGCGAACGGAAATATCGTGGCGTTGGAGGGATTTATTTCAGATATTTCTCATAGCAAGAATATCGAGGAAAAACTGTGCCGTCAGGAGACTCAACTGGCGAGTATTTTCAAGGCCTCTCCGGTCGGGATCGGCTTGCTATCCAACCGGGTATTTTTGCATGTCAATGACCGGGTTTGTGCCATGACCGGATACACGCAGGAAGAATTGGTCGGCCGGGATGCCCGGATACTTTATCCGAGCCAGGAAGAGTATGAATATGTGGGCCGGGAAAAATATCGCCAAATCAAAGAAGAGGGTGTCGGTACGGTTGAGACCCGGTGGCGTTGCAAGGACAGCAAAACGATAGATGTTTTGCTGAGTTCGGCTGCAATTGATGTGCATAATTTGGGTAAGGGGGTCATCTTTAACGCGCTTGATATTACCGAGGCCAAGACTGCCACACAGATGGCGATTACTGAGCGGGACAAAGCTCAGCAGTACCTGGACATTGCCGGGGTGATGATGGTGGTGCTGGATGCCGAAGGTCGTATCAAACTGTTAAATAAGAGGGGCTGTGAGATTCTGGAATGCACCGAGAGCCATGTCCGGGGCAAAGACTGGTTTTCCGGTTTTCTGCCGGAATCGGCGAGAAAAACTACGCAAAAAGCATTCTGTGATTTGATTGTCGGACAGGGTGATAACGTTGAATATTTCGAGAATTCCGTGATTACAACGACAGGGAAAGAAAAACTGATTGCCTGGCACAATACGGTGATTCGAGACGAGAAAGGCACGATTATCGGAACCTTGAGTTCAGGTTTGGATATTACAAAACAAAAGATTGCCGAACAGGCGCTGGCCGAATCCGAACAACGTTTCCGTAATATCATCGAATCATCACCAATAGGTGTGGGTACATACACGCTGGAACCGGACGGACGTTTGATTCTGACCGGAGCCAATGAGGCCGCCGAAACCATTCTCAAAAGAGATCTTTCCGCTGTGCTGGGAAAAACGATTGAAGAGGCCTTCCCCGAACTGGTCGGAACGGACAGGCCCCGGATTTACCGGGAGATTTGCGAACACGGCGGGGCCTATCATTGCAATAACTTTGACTATCCCGAGGAGCATCGGGGGGCAGGTGGATATCATGAAATTCATGTCTTCCAGACCTCTCCGGGTAAAATTGCCGTAATGTTTATGGATATGACCAATCGTATTCGGACGCAACATCAACTGGAGTTAACCCAGTTTGCGGTGGACCATGCGGGCGAGGCGGTCTTTTGGCTGGGTCTGGATGCAAAATTTAAATATGTTAATGAAACCGCATGTCGGGTATTGAAATACAGCCGGGAAGAATTATTAACCATGTCGGTCCAGGATATCGATCCGGACTTTCCAGCCGATATCTGGCCGCGGCATTGGCAGGAGGTCAAAGAAAAGAAAACGGTGCGTTTTGAATCGCATCACAAAACCAAGGACGGCCATATATTTCCTGTGGAGATAACCGCTAACTTCCTTGAATATGAAGGCAGAGAGTATATGTGGTCCTTTGTTTGTGACATCAGCGAACGGAAGGCTGCCGAAACAGCCCAGCAAAAGCTGATGAGCGAGCTTCAGTCCAAAAACGAGGAACTGGAAAGCATTGTTTTTATTGCCTCCCATGATCTTCGCAGTCCGCTGGTGAATATCCGCGGATTTACCGGCGAGCTGGAAAAGAGCCTGGCCCAGCTTCAAAACCTGCTTGCAAACGAGAAACTCGGTGAATCGGCCCGGCAACAACTGGAATACATATTCGGCAACGATATACCCGAATCCATCGGTTTTATTAATGCCGGAAATCGCAAAATGGATATGCTGCTCAACGGGTTGCTTAGATTGAGTCGCGTTGGGACATCCCATGTTTATCCAACCGTTCTGGACATGAATCAATTGCTCGAAGGGATTATCAATAGTTTCCGTTTCAGAATACGACAAACGGATATTGAAATTACTATTGATGCAGAGATTCCGGCCTGCCTGGGCGATGCTGTTTTAATTAACCAGGTTTTTAATAATTTGGTCGATAATGCGATTAAATACCGCTCGCCGGACCGGCCCGCAAACATTCATATCAGCGCTGAGGCAAAAGACCGTACGGTGGTTTACTGTGTCAAAGATAACGGTATCGGCATTGCGCCTGAACACATTGACAAAATCTTCGAAATATTTCATCGTCTTAATCCTGACAGCAGCCAGACAGGGGAAGGACTGGGACTTACCATTGTTCGACGGTTGTTAATACGTCAGGACGGACGGGTCTGGATTGACTCAAAGCCCGGCGTAGGCACTTTGGTCTATGTCGAGCTTCCCAAAGCTTAACGATAAGCGGGGGCTCCGTTTATTTTCTGAGAGGCGTGTTTTTTGTAATAAAAAGTAAAAGAAATTTGTCTGTATTTGACGAAAACAGCGATAGCGTCTCATTTTCAGCAAGTGAAAAAATCAGACAGTCGTAGCCCGATAATATCGCATATTTCACGAAAAACAGGGATGCTCGTAGTAACACGGTATGGATGGAAATGGGAGAGGGTCATCTTCAGAAAACAGGGAGTATGGCAATGGCACACAGAAACATCATCACACTTAGTGCGGCGGTTCTGGTTGCGCTGATGGTTTCCGGCTGTCTGGACAGCAGCCGAGAGCAATCGACTCAACTGCGATGGCAGCGAACGATGGACCAGGCCCGCCTTCAGGCGGCTCAACAAGGGCTACAAGAGGGGCGGCTGGTCTATGCCCAACGCATTCTCAAGGAATGTGATCAGTGCTCCGATCCGAAATCCCCGCTTGCCGAACAGATGGAGCAGATTCTGGCGAAGATTCAAAGCGAACATAACCATTACGCCAAAGCGGGCCAAGAGATTGCCGGCATCGAAGACATGACCTACTAAGTCTGTCATTATTACCGTTTTGCCACCCAGCAATAGCCATCGAGTCGGTCAGTATAGATCGATGCACTTCTTCAGCATCATATTGGACTAAAAGTGATTTAAAAGTCTATTTTAATCTCGTTTTTTACCAATCCAGTGGTATTCGGACATTTGAAATGGTATAATCTTCCGTTTGTATGTTTGCGCCGAAGTGGGTATGGTATTGCGTGATTGGGTATTATGTTTATTGACGAAGCGACAATTCGAGTCAAAGCGGGCGACGGCGGACACGGGTGTGTGAGCTTTCGCCGGGAGAAATTCATGGCCAAAGGCGGTCCGGACGGCGGTGACGGCGGCAGGGGAGGCGATGTTGTCTTTGTGGTCGATGAGTCATTGGATACACTGACGGATTTCTCCGGTAAACACGACTGGGTGGCGCGCAACGGCCACTGCGGCGAGGGGGCCAATCGTCACGGTGCCGACGGCGAAGACCTGATTATCCCTGTTCCGCCGGGAACGCTGATCTATGACGAAGAATACGGCTTGCTGCTCAAGGACATGAATGAGCCTGGGATACAGGTACGCATCTGCCGCGGCGGACGCGGCGGCGAGGGCAACAAAGCTTTTGCGACAGCCACACGGCAGACACCGCGGTTTGCTACTAACGGCAAGCCCGGCCAGGAGCGAAACCTGCGGCTGGAGTTGAAACTCATCGCCGATGTGGGCTTAGTCGGTATGCCCAACGCGGGCAAGAGCACACTGGTATCCCGGTGTTCCGCGGCCCGGCCAAAGATAGCCAATTATCCGTTTACCACCTTGACACCTGTACTGGGGATTGTGGAATTATCCGGTTTTCGGAGGTTTGTGATGGCTGACATCCCCGGCCTGATCGAAGGCGCTCATGACGGGGCGGGGTTGGGGCACGATTTTCTCAAACATATTGAACGTACGCGGATTTTGCTGCACCTATTGGATATTTTCCCGTCGGATGATTCCGACCCGGTTGACAATTATCAAAAGATTCGTAATGAACTGGCTTTGCACAGCTCTGAGCTGGGCAAAAAGCCCGAAGTGGTGGTGCTCAACAAGGCCGACCTTGACCCGGAGGGCCTTTTCTGTGACGATATTCGAAAACAGCTGCCCAAATCCGTTAAGAATGTATTTGTCATCTCGGCCGTCACGGGTGCGGGACTGAATGAACTGAACGAACGCCTGTGGGCGATTGTGAAAGGAAGAATCGATGAACCTGATAGCGATTGATATCGGCAATACGAAAATCAAAGTAGCGTTTTTTCTCGATGACGAGGAAAAACTGCTTAAAACCATTGATGGCGGCGATGCGGATGTGAAATCGCAACTTGCTGATGTTCTCGCCGAGTGCTGGGACCGTGTGCCGCTGGTAGAAAGCGCGACTGAACCGGTCAAGAACTGCAATGTCGTGGCCTGTTCGGTCAAACCCGCGTGGACGGAATTGGTGGGTGAACTGGTACAGGACACGCTGGATGCCAAGATGCTTCTCGTTGGTAAAGACATCCCATTGCCGATTGAAACAGCGACCGATGATGCGCTGGAGGTCGGCACTGACCGGCTGGTCAGCGCCGCGGCGGCCTATGCGGTTGTAGAAGACGTAGTGGTGGTGGCCGATTTTGGTACGGCGGTCACGATTGACCTGGTCGATGAGACCGGTGTCTTTCTGGGCGGAACGATTAGTCCGGGCTTTGATCTATCGCTGGCGGCGATGAACGCCGGAGCGGCGCAACTACCGAAGGTCGCCATGCAGAAGCCGCAGCAGGTTTATGGCACTAATACCGAGGAAGCCATGCGGGCGGGGGTATACTGGTCGGCGGTGGGGTTGTTGGAAACCATCTGCCGTAAGTATGCCGAACAAATCGGAAAATGGCCGCACGTCATACTAACCGGCGGAGCGGCAGGGTTGATTAAAGATGATTGCGATTTTGTGGATTCGTGGGTATCCGGCCTGACCGTTCGTGGAATTATGATTGCCTATAAGAAATACCTCTTCGAAAAAGCTGAATTTGAAAGACTTGCTGACAAAGACAAGAAGAAAAAATGAATCAACGTGAATTTCATCTATTTACGAATTGTCTTAATGCCCAAGGTAAATCTCTGGGTCTTCGCTGTTGATTATTAAATGTTGAAAACAATCAGGACAGACCCACCCACATTCTAAATGATATGCTTCATGGAAATGTTCATGGTTCTCATTGTCACAAAAAGTGGCCCAGCAAAATCGACAATGGTCATGATCCCAACCATCCTCTACAATATGAAACTGTTCAGAATCAAAGTCTTGTCCGGAATAAGGCGTGGCGTATTTACCGGACTTATCAAACAAAGCGGGTTGAGATATCCACTTTTTTAATGCCCATTTATGAGATTGTGCTTCTTTGATGTCATCTCTCATATCTTCGTAATATTGATCCACCATGCTTACTATTACTCCAAAAAATTGTTTTCTTTAGATAGATTATCTATTAAAATATGTGCTAATCAATCATTAAATTGGAAATCAAAAATTGGAAATCAAAAATACTCAGGTTTGTGTATTGACGGCACGGGGGATGGCGGCGATTGCATCGGTGGCATTGGCTGGTGATGATGCGCAGACGATTTTAGAGAAGGTGTTTCGAAGCAGCAACCCCCTCCCCCCTTCGGGGTACTGGCCCTTGGCAGGGGGAGAGCGAATTATTTTACATGGTTCGATTGTTGATGGCAATACGATTATCGATGAGGTTGTTGTGGGCTGTGAGGACGATCAATTTGTCATTCACTGTCACGGTAATCCGCTGTTGGTTGAGCAAATCGTCAAGTTGTGTCAAGCGAATGGTGCAACACTGGTGGGGACCGAATCGTTCATGTCCGGGACGTATCAATCACAGTCAGCCGACATGATCGAAGCTGAGGCAAAACAGGCGATGCAGACATGCGCGACGCTGTCCGGTGTAAAGATCATTGCCAACCAGCTTACATACGGGCTATTGCCGTTGGCGCAAACCTGGCTTGAAACAGTTGATACGATGTCTGTGCAGGAACTTTGGGCTCAATGCCATCATGTGCTTCGCAAAACCAGCCGGGCCAAATATTTAATCAATCGCTGCAGGATTGTCATCATTGGTCCGCCGAACTCCGGCAAAAGTACGCTGCTGAATCAGTTGGCGGGAAAAGATGAAGTGATTGTCTCTGACACGGCCGGCACCACACGCGACTGGATCCAAATCACCTGTCATATCGGGCCGCTGCTGGCGGATATTTATGACACCGCAGGTCTGGATGCGATGCTGATGCAACAGCATGAAATTGACAGTGAGGCTCAACAGGCGACGATGCAACTTATCCGTTCGGCCGATATGAATATTTTTGTCTATGATATTACCAGGGAACACCAAGCCCAGTCTTTGCTGTTTTCGCTGGGGAGTTTAAAAACTGTTATCGTTGCGAATAAATGTGACCTTCTGACGCCCCGGCAAAGAGAAAACATCTACAGTAAATATGTTCGGCTTTGTGCCAAAACCGGTGACGGAATCGACCGATTAACGCAAACCCTTCTGGTGGCAATGAAGGTTGCCGACTTTAACCCCCAAACCCCGGTGTGTTTTACCGACCGCCAACTATTACTCCTCCGCCAAATCCTGCACACCAAAGACAAACCCACGGCAAAAAAACACATCGAAACATTGTTATTCGGCGATAATCCGGTATAATCTCAGAAACTGAAAAAGACCGGGTATCGACCACCACGAACCGTTGTTTCGCTATATCTGGGGAATTGTAAAAAACAAACAATCCGTTTTGCATCAAATCAACGGCTTTACCGACCATCTCCATATTTTAACCAGTTTGCATCCAAGTATTGCGCTGGCTGATTTTGTCAAGGATATCAAGCTGGCCTGTACCCAGTGGATACGCAAAGAAAATCTCTTTCCGGATTTCATCGGCTGGCAGGAAGGGTATGGGGCGTTTACTGATTCGTTGCAGGAAAAGCCGCGGTTGGTTGAATATATACGGACACAAAAGGAACATCACCGCCGGACGACTTTTCAAGAAGAATACATGGCCCTGCTTCGCAAAGCTGGCGTTTCGTTCGATGAAGCCCATTTAACATGAACGGTGTCATTCAACCCCTTCAGGGTTGATGGGGGAAAGAGGTGTGGAGGTGCTTGCGATCTTTTTCCCCGGGTTCCCGTTGGTCACCCGGGGCTACCATTGTTTAAGCCCTGCGGGCTTAGGTGAAAATGACTTATAGCATTTACCGGGGGTTATGATTGTTCAGGCCCTATGGGCTTATTTCTATCTTGAGAATTCCGGTAAGTTCTGTATAATCTTCCCCTATGGCGAAAGCGGCTGAAAACCTGACGCCGGCGATGAAACAGTTTCACCATTTCAAGGCCAAATATCCGGATGCGGTGCTGTTTTTTCGTATGGGCGATTTTTACGAGACGTTCCATGAGGATGCGCATATTGTCTCGCGTGTGTTGGGACTGGTGCTGACCAGCCGGGGCAAGAGCGCCGGCAATCCTATCCCATTAGCGGGTCTGCCATATCATGCGGTGGATGGCTATCTAAAGAAAATGCTTCAGGCCGGCTACAAGGTGGCGGTCTGCGAACAGGTCGAAGACCCCAAGAAGGCCAAAGGCGTTGTCAAGCGGGATGTGGTGCGGGTCGTTACGCCGGGAACACTGACCGATGACATGCTGCTGGATGCCAAAGAGGACAACTTCCTGTGTGCGGTCAGCCTTGGCCGCAAAGAAGCGGCGCTGTCGTGGGTGGATATTTCGACGGGGCATTTTTTCGTGCAGCAGGTCGGCGAAAAGCAGATACTCGACGAGTTGCTTCGGCTTGGTGCACGCGAAGTGCTGCTGGCCGAATGCCGCGGCCAGTTGTTCGAGGCCGAACAGAAAAAACTCGTCAAACAAATCCGACAGCTCACCGGCGCCGTCATTACCGAGCGGCCCGGCTGGTATTTCGACCCCTTCAGCACAAAAGAAAAACTCCTCAAGCATTTTCAGACCGGCACGCTGGAAGGCTTTGGCATTGCCGATGACTTTGAGGGCATTCGCGCCGCCGGGGCGATTCTGGAATATTTAGACGAAACACAGAAGACGGCGCTGAATCATATCACCTCACTTCGCCTGATCAAGCCGACGAAATATTTGCAGGTAGACCCGGTGTCGCTACGGTCGCTGGAGGTCTTGCGGACGATACGCGGCGAGTCGACTAAGGGTACATTGCTGGAGTGCATCGACCAGACAACGACTGGGATGGGTTCTCGCATGCTGCGGGCGTGGGTGTGTATGCCGCTGCGAGAAGTTGCCGCTATCAAGAGCCGGCAGGATGCGATTGAAGAATTAGTTTGCAATGACGCATTGTGTGCGGACATTCGAAAACAGTTCAAGCATATCGCTGACCTGGAACGTATCGTTGCTCGCATCAGCACGTGGCGCAGTTCGCCGAAGGATCTGGTGGCGCTGGGGACAACCCTGCGGACGATTCCGCAGGTGCGCAGCCTGCTGGCCGATTGCGCGTCGCCGATGCTGAAGGATTTACACAGCCGATGCGACAGCATGGATGAACTGGCGGATTTATTGGAACAGGCGATTGAGCCGGAACCGCCGTCGCATTTACGGGATGGCGGCGTCATTCGCGGCGGTTTCAATGAACCACTTGACAAGCTGCGGTCGATTGCTAAAGACGGCAAGACATGGCTGGCCGAATATCAACAACGTGAAATTGAGCGCACCGGCATTGAGCGGCTCAAGATTGGCTTCAACAAGGTCTTCGGTTATTACATCGAACTCAGTCATGCCGCCGCTGATAAGGCTAACATTCCGGCTGATTACGTTCGCAAGCAAACCATCAAAAACGCCGAGCGGTATATCACTGATAAGTTGAAAAAATATGAAGAGGAAGTTCTCGGTGCCCGTGAAAAGGCGCTCGAATTAGAGTATCAGCTTTTTGAGCAGGTACGCGAAGAGACGACGAAATACATCCGCCGCCTGCAGGAATTGGCGATGGCGTTAGCGATGTGTGATTGTCTTTCGGCTTTGGCGTATTTGGCGCGTCAATATCATTACGTTCGCCCGAAAATCACAAACGGCAAAGAATTAGTCATCATTGAAGGCAAACACCCGGTTTTGGCGCAGACGCTGGGGGCCGAATTTGTGCCCAACGATGTGAACTTGAGCGACGACGGCAAAGATTTAGCCATCATCACCGGGCCGAACATGGCGGGCAAGAGTACCTATATCCGCCAGGTCGCGCTGTTGGTCCTGCTGGCGCAGACCGGCTCGTTCATCCCCGCCAAAAAAGCGCAGATCGGTATCGCCGACCGCATCTTTACGCGGGTGGGCGCTTCCGATGAACTCATCCGCGGGCAAAGTACATTCATGGTCGAAATGACCGAAACGGCGAACATTATCAACAACGCCACCGACCGCTCGCTGGTCATTCTCGATGAAGTGGGGCGGGGTACCAGTACCTACGACGGCCTGTCGCTGGCGTGGGCGATTACCGAACATCTGGCTAATGCGGTTAAATGCCGCACGCTGTTTGCGACGCACTATCACGAACTGACCGAGTTGGGGCAGCTGCTGGTCAATGTTAAAAATTTGAATGTCGCCGTGCGCGAGTGGGCTGGCGACGTGGTCTTTCTGCACAAAATCATCGCAGGCGGCACGGATAAAAGTTATGGTATCCACGTTGCCAAGTTAGCGGGCATTCCGAAAACGATCCTGACCCGCAGCGGGGAAATCCTCAAAGACCTCGAAAACACCTTCGCCAAAGAAGCCTCGGGCGAGCACCTGTCCAAACACAAAACCGCCGACGAACAAATGCTGTTCGTGCAAAAACACAAATCCGTCCTCGACAAACTCAAAGACCTCGACGTCAACACCCTGACCCCCATCGAAGCGATTAACCTCCTGGCCGAAATCCAGCAGGAAATGGAAGGGTAAAATCGGCGCTTGTAAAATAGCGAAAATAGGGTATAATTGGGATATGGTGAAGTTAATCGACGACAAACAGAACGAGCTAAAAACGTTGTGCGGGCGGTTTAACGTCAAGACACTTGAGGTTTTTGGGTCTGCTGCACAGGATACGGATTTAGCTGAAACGAGTGATCTGGATTTTCTAGTCCGGTTTTTGCCAATGACGCCGCCGGAACACGCCGACGCCTATTTCGGTCTGCTGAACGCCCTCAAAGAGCTTTTCGACCGTTCGGTTGACCTGCTCGAAGTCAAAGCCATCGACAATCCCTATCTTCTCGAATCTATCAACCACAATCGCGTGGAACTTTATGCGGCCTGAAACCAAAAAATTCCTGTATGATATGCAGCAGGCCTGTGTATCGTTAACTGTATTTCTGAAAGGCAAAAATCTTGAGGATTATCTGCAAGACGAACTACTGCGTTCCGCTGTCGAACGCAAACTGATGATTCTCGGCGAGGCACTGAGTCAGGTGGTGCGTATCGATCCGGAGACTGAAATACAAATCCCTGATGCCCGTAAAATTATCGATTTTCGCAATATCCTCGTCCACGGTTACTTCGCCATCGAACACGAAACCGTCTGGGGCATCCTGCAGAAAGACCTGCCGCTGTTGATGAATCAAATCAGCCGGTTACTGAAGGATTGAACGCATAATGATATGAATCAATAAGAGGGGCAAGCGACACTTAAACGCCTGAAACATCAATGCAGGACGTGGTGCGTTATGAAATTAAAGAAAGCCATCTTGCTGTTTGCGATGATCCTAACTGGTCCGTTTGTTCTATTGTTTTGTCTTTTATTACTCAACAGTGTCAATCCGATGCAGTGGGCATTTCTCACAAGGTTTAAAGTAGAAAATCGATCCGGACAGGATATCCGCATCACGCCAATCGGTACGCGAGGCGACGAAGGGAGAAAAGGACGCCTGCCGGTTTATATGATACCTCTGCCCGCATTGCCGTCTTTCAGGTCAGGACATTATCATCTGAAAAACGACCAATCCATCACGATTTGGTACGACTGGGATGATGTGAATTTTTCCGAAATTGCTGTCAGGGCCAAAGACGGCAGTTACTATGAATTCATTGTTGATCCGAACCCTTTACAGAATCAATATCATCCCCCTACATCAAAATATTTTGTTATCCCAAATCTGAAAACGCTTTCTATTGCTCGCCCTCAAATAGTCGATGTCGTTGAACGCCCGGACCGAATGGGGATTTATTATGTTGTTTTATTGGCAGGCATTATTATTTTCTGGAAGTTTTGGCGTGAATATAAAAAGATAAGGATTTTAAAAACTGCGAATAGTACTGGTGAGGCAGAGATTCAGGATTGAAGGCGCCGAACAACCGTTTACGCTCACCTTCAAAGACACGCAGACACTTTGACATCGACAAATGCTTTGCCGTTCATCACGGACCCGGAGCCAGGTCATTTTTCTTGAGGATTTTGAACAGGTTGATATGGTCGTCGGTCCACAGGGGGATATTCTCTAAATCCGCATAGGGACGTGACTTGGCTTTTTGGATGACATTTGTGCCCAAAAAATTATCATTCCGTGCCAGCAAAATCCAGTCTGATGCCAGTGCCCCCGGCGTTTCATCTTCAAAGCTTTCGATCCAAGCGGTTTGCAGGCCAAAGTGCTCGGCCAGTTTCCACACAATCGATTGCAGGTCCAGATGAATCGTGGAGATATGAAACGCCAGCACACCGTCGGGCGCCAGGTGTTTGAGATAAATCTCCATCGCCTCGGTCGTCAGCAGATGCAGCGGTACCGCATCGCTGCTGAAGGCGTCCAGCACGAGCACATCGTACTGCTGCGGCGGCTCGTTATCCATCACCAACCGTCCGTCGCCCAGTGCGATTTCGACTGTGGCTTTGGTATCGTCCAGATACGTGAAATATTTTCGCGCCAAGCGCTCCACGTCAGGGTTAATCTCATAAAAGCGAATCAAATCATGCTCGTTGCCGTAAATCGCAATCGTCCCCACCCCCAGCCCGATGATACCAATGCGGCGGTTATCCTGTGCAGGCCAGTTTCGCATCACAACACCAATGCCGCTGTTGGCGCTGTAGTAGGAGGTCGGAATGCGTTTTAATTCCGGTGCAGTAAACTGCAAGCCATGAAACGTCGTGCCGTGCTGCATCAGCAGCATGTGATTGCCCGGGTCGTTCCAGTTTTCCTCCCAAATAGTCAACACACCGAAAAAATTCCGGCTGTTGGCGATCGCGCGTTGTTGTTCGGTGCTGCGTTTGCCCATAAACAAAATTCCGATGACCCCGGCGACAAATAACACCACCACCAGCACCCGCCGCCTTTTCACAGGGTAAGTTTGCGGTTGGGCACCCTGCTCTTCGGCCAGCAGCAAAAACAGTCCGCACGCCAGCAGTCCCAGGTACAGCTCAATATAGGTTTTGAAAACCAGCGGGGCGATCACCGCGACAAAAAAACCGCCTAATGCACCGCCCGCGGCAATCATCAGGTAATAGCCGGTCAGATGTGCCGGATCCGGGCGCAGCCGGTACAATTCACCATGACAGACCATGCAGCAGCTAAACAGCATAAATGAGTACAGCCCGATCAGCACACGCACATTGGACAGGCTTTCTTCATTCTGACGGGCCAGGATGATGCCGATAATACCGATTATGAACAACGGCACAAACAACCATCGTTTGTACCAGCGCTGGTGTTCGAAACAGATAATAAATGACAGCAGGTACAAACTCAGCGGCAGAATCCACAAAAACGGAATGACCGCGATGTCCTGCGTAATTTTATTGGTCACGGCCAGCAATTCTACCACGGCGCCACCGGACAGCCCCAGCCACAGCCAGATTCTTATGCGCGGCAGTTTGGCGTTGTCCTTTATCGCGGACGGTTTATTCTCAGCCGAGTGATGTTGGGCTTTACGTTGGCTCAAAAGTACCGCCGCGGCGCACAAAACCGCAAAGACCGCAAAGATAATCGACCACGCAGTCGCCATGCCTCTGCGTGTCATCAGCGGTTCAAACACAAACGGAAAAGTAGCCAGCGCCAAAAGCGAGCCGGTATTCGACAGGGCATAGAGCCGGTAGGGATTGCGGTTGGGAAAGGCCCGGCCAAACCATGTCTGGATCAGCGGTGAAGTGCCCGACAGCAGTAAATACGGCAACCCCACCGTTACCGAACAGATTAAAAGTATTTGCAAGACAGGATGGGTCTCGTTGGTTGGTTTGAAAAAGTCTTTCGGAACAATCGGCAAACAGCATAACGCCAAAACCAACAGCCCAATATGCAGAATAGCTTGAAGCCGAACGCGTTTTATCTTGACGATTGCGTGAGCATACAGGTATCCGCCCAGCAGAAATATCTGAAAGAACAGCATACAGGTCGTCCAGACCTCCGACGTGCCGCCAAACCACGGCAATAAGAACCGGCCTATCAAAGGCTGCACCTGGAACAGCAGAAACGCCCCCAGAAAAATCGTCCCCGCAAACACCAGCCCCAGTCCCAATTGTTTCAATCGTTGATTCATGGCCGGCGATTGTACCCCATTTGGCCGACGAAAAAAAGAAAATTGCAGTTTTTACACAAGCTTCACGTCTCATCGCGGAAACGGGGACGTCAGTGACCAGTTGAATAGGCCGCCGCTCGTTTTATTACGCCTGAAAGCTCTCTTTCGCTTCCGGTTTTGTCAGGTTCATGAGGGTGATAATGCCGAGGATGGTGCCGAAGGGAAAACAGATGCATTCCAAGCCTGCGATGATCTGGCAGTAAATCAGGTGGGTGCGTTTTGCGATGCGTCGCCCCGCAAAGAGAACCAGTGTTCCCGCTATCCACGATACCGCCAGAAACGCCATCGGCGCCAGAAAGAAAATCAATCCCAGCGCAATCAACGCTGGGGCCATATCATCCGGCTGGTCGGCCAATACGCCCGTTACCGCAATACTGCCGATACCCATAAAGATAAATGCTATGGCTCCCTTAAGATACATCAATGCCGCCAGCACATAGTGAAAGATTGAGAGAAGGTCCAGTGTTTGCGAGTTGGAGTGGTTCATTGTCATCGTTTTTTCTCCTATTCAACGGAATTTTTCCATTTGAGGATTTCATTATAACTTACAAAAGCCGTGATTGCAAGAGGCATAAATTTAAGCGAAACAAAGGTTTATAATTTCTGCCTGGCCTAATTTCCTAATACTCCGGTGGTATGGGTGGGGTATGATTTCAGTATAAATACTGAATTTTCTTTTTGGGATAGACGATATGTTTGTTATAATAATTTCGTCCGGATGAGAAGTTACGGAGGATCCAATATATGCTGCGTAAACGTTCTTCTTATAGGGTGGTGGTCGTTGTTGTTTTGTTGTATATCCTTTGCACCGCTTATGCGTGGATTCCCCTGATTGTTTCCAATGATCCCCTGGTGCGCATGCCCGGCTCACAGCCTGCGCAGGGTATTGCGATGGAGGGGCCTAACCGATGCCTGAATTGTCATGCCAATTATGTTGACGGTTCCGAGATCGAACCGGGCGATGGCTGGAAAGGGACGATGATGTCACAGGCCGCACGTGACCCTATTTACTGGGCGTGTCTGACGGTGGCGGGACAGGACAGTGTCTGGGCACTGGGTAATGCCAACGCGGTAGACTTGTGCGAGCGATGTCATTTTCCCGGCGGCTGGTTGGGCGGCCGGTCTGACCCGCCGAATGTCTCAGCGATGACCGGCGATGATTTTGATGGTATCTATTGTGATTTTTGCCACCGCATGTATGACCCGTTTTATGAGACCACCTATAACGGCACCCGCGAAGGCAGTGACTGGACTGGCTACTGGAATGAGGCGACCAGTTTTTCGCAGACATCCGCGACGACCACCTACACCGAAGACCGTACCGAGTCGGCAGGCATCAAAATGTTTAACGGGACGGATGATTTCTATACCAAGACGTTTGTGCCGCGATACGGCACCTACACCGAAAGCGGCAGCGGGCAATTCTATGTGGCGAGCAATGCCGCTAAACGCGCCAGCTTTGCCGATGCGCAGGCGACGCACCAGATGCTCTACAGCCGATATCATAAATCCAAATACATGTGCGGCACCTGTCATGATGTATCCAACCCGGTACTGACGAATCTGGGGCTTTCCGGCTTGTCGGATCAATCGAACGGTGCTCATCTGATTACGGAGCAGTATTCAGCGTTCCGATATTTCCATGTTGAACGGACGTTTTCGGAATTCATGTTGTCAACGTACAGCCAGCAGGGCGGTGCGGCGACCAATCCGGAGTTTGCCGCGGCCAGCGGCGGAATCGACCATGTCGCCAAGTGTCAGGATTGCCACATGTTTGACGTGGTCGGCAAGGCCTGTAATAAGAGCAAGGGCGTATTGCGGCCGACGGAAAGCACCGAGCATCCCGCCGGCGTGGGAACGGATTTGAACAGCGGGTTGCCGATGCATGATTTGACCGGAGGTAATGTGTGGATATCGCATATCCTGGCAAGTCTCGATCCGGCCGGACCGGTCTATGACCCGGTGAATGTTCAAATTCTGGATCGACCGATTGCCGAGATTACACTGGATCTTAACGCCGGTCAAACACCCAAGTCCAATGGCGCATTGGTCAAAGCCGGCAGTGATCGTGCCAAAGACCAACTGCGAATGGCGGCGACGATTAAAAATCTCAGCTATGATTCGGTAACGGGTGCATTAAGCTTTCGTGTGCAGAACAATACCGGTCACAAACTGATTTCCGGTTTTCCGGAAGGCCGTCGGATGTTTATCAGCATCGAGGCTTACAGAAATGGGGCCAATGTTTATAAAGCCAATCCTTACGATTACACAGTCGGTACATTAAAAGGATTGAGTCTGAATTATTCGCCAAATTCGCCGACACTCGAATCGAACGAACATTATGTGGATGAACTGGTGTACGAGATTCATCCCAAAAGCGATTTGACGGGTGAAGACGAAACGTTCCACTTTGTGCTGGCGACCGGACGATACAAGGACAACCGTATTCCGCCGAAGGGGTTTAATGTGACTGCGGCCGCGGAGCGCATCAGCATTCCGGTCTGGCATGGAATTGATGACCCGAATTACTTTACGGCCGATGAATATGCCGGGGGGTACGACGGAGTAGAGTTGCAATTACCGACGAACTGCGACTATGTCAACGTTGAACTGTTCTACCAGGGCACCAGTCGGGAGTATGTTGAGTTTTTGCGGGATGAGATTAACGGGACAGCAACCACGCTGGCATCTCCGACACCGTCGGGTGAAACGCAGGCGTATATCATTCAAACGGACCCGTTCTTTGCACAACTGCGTGTGTGGGGCGATATTATCTGGGACCTGTGGTTCCACAATCATGGCCTTGACGGCAGCGGCGTCGAAGTCGATTGCATTGTGCCTTTCGAGATGACGTCGGCATCGTGGGGCACCGAGCCGGTGCAGCCCGATGCCGATCTGGTCGAGCCGTGGGGTGTGGATTTGATTGATTTTGCGGAATTCAGTCGGTGGTGGCAGCGAACCGATTGCGCGGCGAACAACAACTGTAATGGGGCAGATTTTGATGGTTCCGGCGATGTCGATTTGCTCGACCTGGCACACTTTGCCGAATACTGGCTCTGGGGAAAAACACCCTAAACGATCCCCCGAAAAGCGAAAGATGTTCGAGCTCCCCCAAAGCCGTCTTTTTTGCACGCTTCTTGGAAAAATATAGACGCAGACACCGTTTGCCTTTATGATGATGCTGGACACTCAGAACCGATTCAGGAGTACAAGATGGCAAAGCAAAAAACCCGGCAGGTGTGTATCGTGACCGTTACCGGCATCGACAAGGTCGGCATCATCGCAAAGATCAGTGTGATTATGGCCAAAGCCAATGTCAATATCATCGATGTCAGCCAGCGGATTATGGAAAAGTATTTCGTAATGACGATGGCCTGCGATATTACCGACGCCACCGCCGACATGGACAAGCTGCATAAACAACTCGGCAAACTCGGCAAAGAGATGGACCTGAACATCACCTTCCAACATGAAAACATCTTCAAGATGATGCATCGGGTGTAGCAATTGTAAATTGCTTATTGTAGATTGTATATTGGTGGAGAAGAATTAATGTCGAACAGTTGTGGCTGGCCGGGGGATGATGAGTTGATGCTCGCCTACCATGACACCGAATGGGGCGTGCCGGCCCATGACGACCGCAAGCTGTTTGAATTGCTTCTGCTCGACAATGCGCAGGCGGGGCTTAGCTGGCGGACGATTCTGCATAAACGCGAAAACTACCGCAAGGCCTTTGACAACTTCGACCCCGCCAAAATCGCCCGCTACAATCAGCGTAAAATTGAATCACTGCTGAAAAACCCCGGCATTGTTCGCAATCGCCTCAAAGTCGCCTCCGCTGTAACGAACGCCCAATGCGTTCTCGATATTCAGGCCGAGTTCGGCTCGTTCGGCGCCTATATCTGGAAATTTGTGAACGGCAAACCTATCCGCAACAAGTGGAAAACACTCAAAGACATCCCCGCCACAAGTCCCGAGTCGGATGCGATGAGCAAGGCGATGAAAAAACGCGGCTTCAAATTCGTTGGTTCCACCATCTGCTACGCCTTCATGCAATCCGCCGGCCTCGTCAACGACCACCTCACCACCTGCTTCCGCTACCCCCACTGCGGCTGATTAATAACCTTGAAGAAGAGGTCTTTGTTAGCAGGGGGCTATCCGTCATGTTAAATACGTTACCTCTTTTTTTGAAATGTTTATAGGTCGTGATTGCGGCACTGAATGGCACAATGCTCAACATGACCTTAATGTAGGCAGAAAGAGCCCGGAGATTACTGCCATAATTTATGTTGCGATTCGAGTTCTTTTTCGTGTTTCTTTGCCGTCTGTTTGATTTCTTGAATTCCGATTTTTGATTTTTTACTGCAAGCCTTCGGGCACTGGCCGGTCCAGCAATACAGACAGAGTTTCTCTTTCTGCATCCCGATGGCCTCGACCATGTCCTCGACGGTCTGATACCGCAGTGTTGTGACGCCGATATCCCTGGCAATCCATTCAACCATACGTTTGTATTTTTCAGACCTGTGATCGATATAGTCGGAAACATTCTCCAGATCGTGGCCTTCAAGGTCGCGAATCGCTTTTCGTGCAGCCAGTTCATGAATAGACCGTGTTGACAGGTTGAATCGGCACGGGAACATCAGTGGCGGGCAGGCGGGTCGTACATGAATCTGTTTGGCACCGCAATCCCACAGTTTCTTAATGGTGAAGTTTTTCAGTTGTGTACCCCGGACAATCGAATCCTCACAAACCACAATACTGTTGCCTTTAATCACTTCTTTGATGGGAATAAGTTTCATTTTTGCGATATGATCACGCGTTTGCTGGGAAGGGGGAGTATAACTGCGGCCGTATCCCGGCGTATATTTGACAAGCGGCCTTCGGAAGGGCTTTTGGGATTCGATCGCATACCCCAATCCGTGGGCAAGTCCCGAATCCGGGATCCCGGATACGACGTCGACCTGAATATCCGTATCATGTCTGGCGAGTGCCCTGCCGCATTTTTCTCTGACCATCTCAGCATTGATCCCTTCATAGCTGGACGCGGGAAATCCCGTATAAATCCACAAAAAGGCGCATATCTGATTGGTCCGGGACGTGCCCGGTTTTCGCTGCACAACGCCATCTTCATTGATCAGAACGATCTCTCCCGGGTCAAGATATTTGACGATTTCAAATCCGATGTTATGGAAAGCGGTTGTCTCGCTCGTCACCGCCCAGGCATTGCCTTTTTTCCCGATTACCAGCGGGGTGTAACCAAACCGGTCTCTGGCGGCAAAAATACCCGTTCGATTTAATAACAACAGAGAACATGAGCCATCAATCATTTCAAACACCTTTTCGATACCGTGTACGTAATCAGTTCCCTGATTGATTAGTTTTGCAACAAGTTCGGTTGTGTTGACGGGTCTTGTGCTAACTTCGCTGAAAGAGACCCCTTTTTTCAGCAGGGCGGCAGCCAACGCCTCATCATTTTCTATAATCCCGTTTGTCGCCAGGCAAAAGGGACCGAATTTGGAGTTCAGGTAAATCGGCTGCTCGTCTAAGGCGCTGATGACACCGATGCCTTTATTGCCTTGCATGTGCTGATAATCGGTGAAGAATTTGGACTTGAACTGACTTTGGCCGAGTGCGTGAATCTGACGTGTAAACTCGGTTCCCAGGATAGCCATGCCGCCAAATTCTGTGCCCAAATGTGAGTGATAGTCGGTGCCATAAAGTAAAAGTTCAGCACAGTCATTCTTCGAAACAACTCCGAAAATACCGCTCATATTCGTACCTCCTGCCGAAATGTTTGACTTCGAAAGAGTCTATCGTCCGTAGAACCCGTTTTTCAGTGATAATCAGAATAACCGATTTGTTGCGAAAATGCAAAGGGCAAAAATGGTAAAACTGCTCAAATGATCTGAGTATTTTAGTGTAGCCGGTGGGCCTTAGGCCCACCGGCTACTGCAATCTGATCTGAAATTATGCGATTTCCACCACCTTGATTTCGAAGTTCAAATCCTGTCCCGCCATGTTGAAGTTTCAGGAGTATTTAATTGGAACCTGGAGTCGTGATGGCAGAGGGGGATGATGTTTTCTGAGACGAAATACTTTTGTCGTATTCATCCGCTAATCGCTGCATTAAGGTTTTGACTGAGATGATCTCGTTGCATCGATACGCATTCGAGCCGGCAAATGCAAACGCCTGATCCATTTTGCCTTCGGCGGCATTGGCCAGAACCCGGGCAATACAATAGGGAGCCGTTTCGGGATTACAGGATTTCAGGCACTTGTAAGGACAGCGGAAAGGAACCGTTTGGCCGCTTTTAATCTTCTCTACGAAAGGACTATTAACGACCTGCCCGGGGAGTCCGACGGGGCTTTTAATGAGGGTGATATCGTTCCGGGTTGCGTTCAGATACGCATTTTTGAAATTCATATGGGCGTCGCATTCTTTGGTGCAGACGAATCGCGTTGCCATTTGGACGCCGGAGGCGCCGAGTGCCAAAACGCGTGCGATGTCGGCTCCGTCAAAAATTCCACCGGCGGCAATGACGGGAATCGCCGGCGTAAATGAGTTTGCATACGCGATGACCTCTGTGAGTATTTGGTCAAGAGAAGGAGCCCGGTTTTCAGCCAGTTCTTCAAAGTGATACCCTAAATGTCCGCCTGCCATCGGACCTTCGACGATTACCGCATCCGGCAGGCGGTCGTACCGTTGCTGCCAGCGTTTACAGATTAACTGAAACGACCGTACCGAGGAAATGATCGGAATCAGTTTAATATAGGTTCCTTTGGTGTGCAGCGGCAGATTGAAAGGCAAGCCTGCGCCGGAGATAATGATATCAGCTTTTTCTTCGACGGCGGTTTCCACCAGACTTTCATAGTCCGAAAGGGCGCACATGATATTGACGCCAATGATTCCCTTGGTCCGGCTTCTTGTTTTTTGGATTTCCTTCCGCAACGCTTCTTTATTCACGTCGGAATAATTTGCCCTCGAATAATCTCCCAATTCTCCCAGGCCGACACTTGCGATAACCCCGACCGCTCCTTCGTTGGCAACCGCAGAAGCGAGATTGGATTTTGAGACACCCACTCCCATTCCACCCTGGATCACAGGCGGGTGGATGTTCAAGTCACCAATTTTTAACACGGGCATATGGCTACTTTTCATTGTTGTTTCCTGTAAAAGCGATGTGCAAAAAATATTTTCCGCCGTCTGGTTTCTTTAGCATGGTCGCATAAAATAATATCAGAACGTTATCTGCTTGGTTTTTTAATGCCCCATGGCTGCTGGAGTCCGCCGCGGCCATTTGATTTGTGGAAATCGGTAATGATCTTTGCGGTTTCTTTCGGGTTATCACAGATGGTGAAAACATCCAAGTCGTCCGGCGAAATATAATCGTGTTTTTTGAGCATAACGTCCTTGACCCAGTCGATCAGACCGTTCCAGAACTCGCTGCCCATGCAGATGATGGGGAAATGGGCCTGCTTGAGTGTCTGGATGAGTACGAGCGATTCGAAAAACTCGTCCATCGTGCCGAAGCCGCCGGGCATAACGACAAAGCCATGCGCGTATTTGAGGAACATGACCTTCCGGCAGAAAAAATAGCGAAAATGCAGCGACAAATTCTGGAAATCATTAGGTTTCTGTTCCTGCGGCAGTTCGATGTTCAGGCCGACACTTTTGACGCCGGCTTCTTTGGCGCCTTTATTGGCGGCTTCCATGACGCCGCCGCCGCCGCCGGTAATAACTGAAAAGCCGGCCTTGCCGATTTCGCGGGCAGTTTCAACCGCCAGATCATAATAAGGTTCGCCGGGCTGGGTTCGGGCAGACCCGAAGATCGAGACGGCCGGGCCGATATTGGCCAATTCCTCGAATCCTTCGACAAATTCGGCCATAATCCGAAAAATACGCCACGTTTCTTCCGCGGAAACGTAAAAATCCGTCATTTTAAACTCCTGATAAGACTCTAAAAACCATGTTTATTAGGTGTACTATCGTGTAAATCAGTTGCTGTGTCCAGTCAAATTTTTATTACCACAGCTCGGGATTGCCAGCGGAGGGGCAGTATTGGGCGATGGAACAGGCGGGGCAGTCGGGTTTTCGGGCTTTGCAGATATTGCGGCCGTGAAAGATGAGGTAGTGGGAAAACATGGTCCAACCGCCGAATTTGGTCTTGGGAACGATGTTCATTAAGTCGAATTCCAGCTTGACCGGGTCGCTGTTTTCTGATAAACCCAGCCGGCGGGACAGGCGGATGACATGTGTATCGCAGGTGATACCGGGGATTCCGAAAGCGTTGCCGAGAATGCAGTTGGCCGTCTTGCGACCGGCACCGGGCAGGGTTAACAACTCTTTCATGGTGTTCGGGACGGTGCTGTTGAAATCTTCGATGATTTTTTGGGCGGCGCCACGGATGTTTTTGGCCTTGTTGCGATAGAAGCCGGTGGGGTGGATGTCCTGTTCTAACTCCTCTTGTTTGACAGCGCGATAATCTTCAGGCTTTTTGTATTTTTTAAACAGGTCTTTGGTCACGATATTGACCCGCACGTCGGTACACTGGGCCGAAAGGATGACCGCTACCAACAAGTTCCAGGGATTGTCCCAATTCAGGGCGATTTTTGCGTCCGGATAAGTTTTCTTCAAAATCGGAATAATTTTGAGAATGCGCTCTTTCGCTTCGGCCGGTTCAACGTTGATTTTATTTTTCACTTTTGCCATTTTAGTTTTTATTACATTTAAACAGGGGTGTTCCTTTTCCAATTCCACATACTCTTATCCGGTCAGTATTCAGGAAGTCTTGTGGTAATACTATTTCCGCGTGGAATCCTGATTCCTTGACTCGTTTAATAAAATCGGGTCCGTATTTGCGAACATGGTCATGTTGCCCAAAAAGCCTTTCTCTTTCTTTTGGATTGGTTACGGACAGGTCTTCAATTGTGCGGTCAACATTGATAGGTACTAAAATCAGCGCCCAGCTATCTTTTTTGAGGACACGATAGAATTCCCGAATTGCTTTTCTGTCATCCGGAACATGCTCGAGTACATGGGAACAATAAATAACATCAAAGGTTTCATTGTCGAATGGAATTTTAGTTACATCCATTTTTATTTGTGCTTTTGGGTTATTCAGATCGGCGGTGATATATTCTGTACCCAAGATACGTCTGAACTTGGTTTCCAAGCATGGTTCAGGTGCAATGTGGAGCACTTTGCGGGGAGAACCATCGAGCAAGGTCGTTTTTTCTTGAAGATAGAGCCAGACCAATCGATGTCTTTCAAGTGAATTGCAATGTATACAGAGGGCGTCCTCTCGTGCATTTATGCCATATTTATCAAATTTTCTGGAATATTTTTCACAGATTGGACAGTATCGTTTATTTCCGAAGTAGACAAAACGTTTTAATAAACTTGGTTTCAATAAATTAACCTTTCTGTATAGTTCACAGATTCGCTTGGACGATTGCCTTTGCTATTTTAGATATTGTACTCATGGTCCGGAAATTATTCAAGTATTTCATGAATTTTTGACAGAAAACAGACAGTGAGTGTGAATAGATTGCAATTGAATTGCCCGCAGCATGCTGAGGTTATGTTATACGGTTACTGACGTTCCCAGCTCGAATTCTGCGATTATAAATTTTTGCGTACGACTGAGCCGGTAGCCAGCGTTTGATTGACTTCACCGAGGTCGTCGGTCAGGGTCATGACAATTCGCACACTGCGGATAGCACTGGAGTCATCGGGAACGGTGCTGCGATTAAACGTCATTGCAGTCACATTATTACAAAGCACATAATTTGCCCCGGTGGCATTGTTGTCGTAATAAAGGGTATTGTCGACACTATTAAATCGATAGGTAATGTCCGATCCGTCGCTGAGAATGATACTGCACTGGCTTAGGTCGAGGGGGTCTTCGTTGGCTCCGGTACCGATGAGTTGTACGGCCTGGGCATTTCGCAGGTCGTTGGTAATTCGCAGAAGGGCTTGGCGGGCGGTGTTGGTGGTTTTGTAAATACCCTGGTTGGCGTGATAATTTTTGACCGAGGCGTCAAAAGCAAACCCGACAGCCGCCATGAGCATGGCCATGATTGTCAAGGCGACCAAGAGTTCGACAATCGTAAAGCCATTTTGTTTTGTTCTTTTGGGAGGATGCATAATTTTGTCTCCCTTCTTTTATAATTGTGCCCGAATCCAGCTTGCCGAGCTGATGGGGCTGTTATTTTTGGTAATCGTTACGGTAATCCGAACAAAATCGGTAGGGCCTGTCACGACATTCTCCAAGTTGGATGGATTCACATATTCAACGGTTACTTGTTGTGAAAAGGCACTAAATTCGGCCATTGATGCCCCGCTGATATCTATCGGCGGATTGTAAGTATTGTTGTGGTAAGCAAGGATGTTGTCAAAATCGACCGATGCGGTTTGTTCGCGGATTTCTTCGATGAGAAATTCTGCAGTGGACAGGTCAATACTGACACCATTGGCCATGGTTGCAGCTCCGCTTGAAACGGCAATCGCGGCAACAACCAGCCCAATCAGCATGGCCGCAAACAATGCTTCAATTAGCGTAAATCCGTTTGTTTTGTGTTTACGTTTCATATCTATTCCTCCAGATGATTAGCCGCTTACCACGCTGGACATCTTGAAAATAGGCAGAATAATACTCATTGCGATAAAACCAACCAACACGCCCATCAAGACGATCATAATGGGCTCGATCATACTGGTGACGGTTTTGATGACCGTTTTTAATTCACGGGCGTAAAAGTCAGAGATATCGCGCAACACATCGCCCAGTGTTCCGGATTCCTCGCCGCTTTGAAGCATCTGGACAACATTAGAGGGCATAAGCCCGTATTGCTCCATGCTGGGCGCGATTTTTTTACCCTGGCGAACCTGTTCGTGAATCCCTTTCCACATGTTTTCAAATAATTTGTTTCCAGTAATAAAAGCGGTTATTGAAAGCGTATCGAGGATGGGGACACCGGCATTGACCAAGACACCCATCGTGTGCAGGCTGCGTGTGATGTACAGACTTCGACATAACGATTTCAACAGGGGTAAGGCAAGTTTGGTCTTGTCCCACCAGTATTTGCCTACGGGTGTTTTATTGGTGAAGTACCAGAATCCCATAATAGCACCGGCGATAGCGGGAAAGATAATAAACCAGTAATGCCGCATTCCCATGCTCATGGCCATGATAATCTTCGTAGGAGCGGGGAGCAGGTGTTCTTTGCCGGCGAACACAGTTAAAAATCTTGGCAGCACAAACGTCAGCAAAAAGGTAACACAGGTCACCGCCATAACAGCGATAATAATAGGATACACCATGGCACTGATAACCTGATTGCGTGTGTCAGTTTCCTGATCGAGGTATTCGACCAACTGCTGCAGCATTGAACTCATGGAACCGGAGATTTCGGCCGCGGCGATCATGTTGATATATAGATTTGTGAATACATCCGGATGTTCAGCGAGCGCTTGAGAAAAGCTTTGTCCGCCTTCGATACGCGCTTTTAAATCCAACACCACGACGCGAAATTTCTCTTTTTCAATTTGTAAGCCAATGGACTCGAGCGAATCCTGAAGACTGATGCCTGCCCGAATCATCACGGCCAATTGATTGGTGAAATTGAGGATGTCTTTTCTACTTGGCCCAAAATCCACTCGGAAACCGCCTTTTTTGGCTCCGGCGGAGTTCGTCGATGCAATGGCGCTGGCCACGTGCTGACTGCGCGGGGTATTTTGTTGACGGGCATCTTCTTTTTTTAGTTTTTGAAGAAACGACATTGTTTTCGCTCCCGATTATGGTTTTAGTTATTGCTGCAATTGCATCTGGGGTTCGGCAACAGGGGTCGAGGTTGAAGCGGGGAGTAATTTGTCCATTTTTCCGGGATTACTGGAACGCATCACTGCCTCATCACGATCAAGATACCCTTTCAGGTAATTTTGCTGAATACTGTAGTCCATTGTCTGCATTCCCAGCCGGCGAGATGTTTCAATAATATTCGGAATTTCATAGACGCGATTTTCACGAATACAGTTTCGTACTGCCGACGTACATAACAAAATTTCAACGCAGGGTACCATGCCGGGTTGGTCGACTCGGCGGAACAGTGTTTGAGAAAAAACGGCCTGAAGCGTATTGGCCAGCATGGCCCGAATCTGGTTTTGCTGACTGGCAGGATAAATGTCAATAATACGTTCAACGGTCTGGGACGCATTGACCGTATGCAGGGTCGAAAAGACCAGGTGACCGGTTTCGGCAGCGGTAATGGTTGAACTGGTTGTTTCAAGGTCTCGCATTTCACCGACCAGAATGATGTCGGGGTCCTGACGCAGTGCGTGGCGAAGGCCGGAGGCAAATGTTGTGCAGTCTGAGCCCATTTCTCTCTGCTCAATCATGCTGGATTTGTTTTCAAGCATGTATTCAATCGGGTCCTCAAGGGTAATGATACGCTTGTGATATTTACGGTTAATGACATTAACCATCGATGCCAGCGAGGTACTTTTACCGGAGCCGGTGTGTCCGGTGACAAGAATCAGTCCGCGGGGCAAATCCGTCAATTCCTTGACGATTTCCGGCAGGTGAAGACCATCAATGTCGGGGATCTGATTGGTAATTGCACGAAAAGAGATCGCACAGGTTTCCTTCTGAAAATGGGCGTTCACACGAAAACGGCTGCCGTCCTCGATCATGGTTGAGAAGTCCATATCTCGTTTTTCAAGGAAGGTTTTAAATTTGGCTTCGCCGACCATTTCCAAAACCATTTGACCGACCTCATCGTTTGAAAGTTCTGGGAGATCCATCATAATCAGATCGGTGTTAATCCGCATAATCGGAGGCATGTCCGCATTAATATGAATATCCGAGGCTCCTTTTTCAATCGCCATTGCCAGCATTTGTTTTGTGTCAATCATTTTATCAACTCCTGACTTATTGTTTTATCGATTATCCTTCGACCTGATGAACAGGAATATTTTCCTGATTGCTGTTTTCAAGCTCATGGAAATTGTTTTGATCATTATGGAAAACGCTATGTTCATTCACCACATCGGCGGCATCGGCCACTTCTGCGACGCGCAGCACTTCATCGATGGTGGTGATTCCTTTTTTAATCTTTTGCAGTCCGTCTTCAAACAGGTTTGGCCATCCGCTTTGACGAAAAGCACGCCGCATATTATTCACAGTAGCATCGACATTAATGGTTTGTCGAAATTCATCATCGACGATCAGCAGCTCGTGAATACCGCATCGGCCGGAATATCCGCTGTTTCGGCATTGGTCACAGCCTTTTCCTCGCATGAGTTCATGCGGCTGGATTTGTGCAATGTCCAGGTATTTACGGAGATTATCCGGAGCCGTGTAATTTTCTTTGCAATTTTCACAGATACGCCGTACCAACCGCTGGGCAAGAACACCGTTTAATGATGCGGCAATCAAATAAGGCTCGATGCCAATGTTGACCAGACGCGAAATACTGCTGGGCGCATCATTTGTATGTAGCGTTGATAATACCAAATGTCCGGTTAATGCGGCTTGTACGGCGATACGGGCTGTTTCTGAATCACGAATTTCACCGATCATGATGATATCGGGGTCCTGTCGCAACAGGGATCGTAACGCCCCCGAAAAGGTTAGCCCTGTTTTTTCATTGACCTGAACCTGATTGCAAAACTCAAGGTTATATTCAACCGGATCTTCTACGGTCGAGACATTCAATCGCTCACTGTCCATTTGTGCCAGTGCTGAGTAGAGCGTAGTACTTTTACCACTTCCGGTTGGGCCGGTTACCAGCAGGATTCCATGCGGCTGAGCAATTTGTTCGCGGAAACCGTCGAGGATACGCGTTTCCATGCCGGATTTTTCAAGACTAATCATAATACTCTTGCTGTCCAACAGACGTATGACGACTTTTTCCCCGTGACAGGTCGGCAATACGGAGACACGAAGGTCAATACCGCGTCCGCCCATAATAACGGCGATTTTCCCGTCCTGGGGAATACGCCGCTCGGAAATATCCAGGTTGGACATGATTTTCAAGCGTGAAACAATTGCCGGATGCATCTTGAAAGGAGCCTGCATGGAGTCAAAGAGGATACCATCGATACGATAGCGTATTTTGGTATATTTTTCTTTTGGTTCAATGTGGATATCACTGGCGCCTTCATGCAGGGCGTTACTAAGAATATAGTTGACAAACTTAATAACAGGCGATTCTCCGGCGCTTTTCTCAAGATCCTCAACTTCTTCCTCATTATCCTGTATTAACTCAACGTCATCCATATCGGTCATGAACGCATCGACGTTATAATCGAATTTACTGTCGTCAAATTTTTCACAGACCGCCTTGATGTCCGCCTTTGTGCATACGACGACATCCACGTTCATGTTTGTCTGTCGCTTAACATCATCGATCGCAAAGACATTCGCTGGGTTGGTTGTGGCGACCAATAAGGTTCCATCTTCGTTAATTTTGACAGGTAACAGATAATTGGTACGAATGTAATTCATATCGAGCAGGCCAAAGGCCTTTTGTTCGACCTGCTCCGGGATAATATTTTTGAATTCAAAACCATACAGTTTGGCTTTAGCCTGAAGAATTTGCTCGTCGCTGATATTCAGTTTGGCAAGCAGTTTTTCAAGTTCTGTCCCGGTCCGCTCCTGCTCTGCACGGGTTTGTTCGACCTGCTCACAGGTTAGTGTTTGTTCTTCAGCGAGAACATCCGCTATGTCACGTACCCGGACTTTGTTTATTGTCTGGGGACAGTATAAATTCCGCAAGCCGGGCGACAATTCAGTCTGCCCGGCATCTAGTTCAACCATTTTGGAATAATCGGTCTGCCGTTGTTCTGTGCTTTTTGTAAATAGTCGTTTCATTCGCTCATCTTTAGTTCGACAAAGACACCGTTATATTCAAGTTCAACCGTTTTTTCGCCAATTGTCTTAACCGTCATCCCGTTAATGCTGTCTCCCGTGTAGAGGAGTTTGTCATTGACCATGCAGCACCTGCCTTTGGGGGTGGATGTGATACTCCAGAGTTCCAACTCCACGGCCTGTTGCCGGGCTTTTTCGCGAATATACTTCAATTCATTCTCGCCCATGTCCTGGACAGACACGTTCTCTGGGGCTTTGCCTAATTCACGTTTAAATGGATTTTTCTTTAGTTCGTTGACTTCGACCTGCTCGACATTACTGAACTGATAAAATTTTCCCACCACGGAATCCATTTGGGTATTCATCTCTGTTTGCATCGTGTCGAGTTGCGCTAATGCTGTTTCGAGTTGTGTCTGGTCTTCATTGGTCGCAGCCGTCGCCGTCGCCGGGGTTGTTTTTTTAACCATAAACCATACGACAAGGGCAGAGACAGCAAAAAGTACGACCAGCATCATTGTACTTTGACGCAGTTTTTTACCGTGACCGGAGACCGTTAAAAAATCATCCTGTTGGCAGAGACTGCTATTCTGTTGAGATTGTGTACTCTGCGTTTCGGTGGCCGCGGGTATCTGGTTTTGTCCATCTTTTTGATAGGAAAGCATAATTCATCTCCATGAACTGAAAAGTATTTTTTTACGCCGCACCCTGGAAAAAGATGCTCATGACAAACGTTGCTTCGGTTTGCCCTTCATGTTTCGATTTCTTTTTGAGTTTTAATTCACGAATCTTGGTAATTCGATCGAGTTTTTCAAGCTCCAGAAGAAAAGCATAATAGGAATTGAAATTCCCGTCTAATTCCATTTCGAGGGGCTGTTCGATATAACCGCGGTTTTCCTCATTCTTCAGTGTCCTGATTGTTTTTGGTGTTAATCCGTGTCGTTGTGCAATCAGTGTCACATTTTCCAGAACGGTGTGAATCTCACTACTGGGAGGCAGCTTACTTTCAAAGACCTGGATTGCCTCTTCAATCTTCTTCAGTTGCTCGCTTAGATCTTCGGCTGCAATGGTGGCGCGTTCAAGCTCATTCAGTTTTGAACGCTGCACCTCCATCTTTGCCCGTTCCTGTGTCAGATATTCATTAGCGGGCTTGATCATGTAAGCCCATGACACATAAGCCATCCCAAGAATGAGAACGAAGAAAATCACATGTCGCATACTACTGGTCATTTCAGGTTCCTTTCGGTTTTAGGGGTCCTGATACCTTTAAATTGTTTCCTTGGCCTTCTCGCGAATCTCGTTAATATCCTCTTTTGTCAGCGTCATATTGGGTTTCAACGATGCCTTGAGACGAAATTCACGAAACTTGACGTTTTCGATTTCAAGTTCTTTGGATTCCACCAGCTCCACATTGCCCAGCAAAATCGATGAGCTCAGATTCGCAATATAACTGGCGACCTGAATATCACTGGGGGCAATGCCTTTGAGATTTAAGTTGGTTTCGGTTTTGATTTCAGGGCCGACTTGTTCGTTATTGGCCGTGGCGCTTTTGCTATTATATTGGCTGTCTGATATGGCATTTTTGCTCACCGGTTTATGGATTTGAATTTCTTTGGTATCCAGACTGAACTCAATCAGTGAAACGCCGGAAGGCAGGTCGTTGGTCAGCTCTGCCAAAACGATACTGCGAGGTACGGGTTCCAGCAATTCAGCCGTCATCACCATGGTTTTCATCATGGTCTTGCTTTTTGTTTTCAGTTCTTCAAGCTGAGCGATTTGCTCGTGGGCCTTGTTCATGCGTGCGTCTAATATCGCCAGTTCGGACTGGATGGAACGCTGACGCATTTTGATGAAGCCGAATGTAACGCCGATAGCGCCCAGCATGGCTGTCAGCAGCATTAAATAGAGCAGATTGGTCCGACTGGACTGCCGTTGTTCGATATAATCGTCGGGTACAAAATTAATGGTTGCCATGGTTGTTCACCTTTATTCTTAATTGCCATCTAAACTCAACCCAAATGTTGTTGCCCAATCGATACGATTGTTTCTTCGGTCAATCAAACAAGTGGGTCCCTGGTTTATTTCGACCGCACTCAACACATCTCCGATTTGTGCGGGGATTTGCATTTTTTGTGCCAATTCAGCAACTTTTTCGCATAACGTTGTACTGACACCACTGCCCGTAAAAAAGAGCAGTCTGTCAATCTGTACGTTTCCGGCTCCTGTTTCAAAGTAGCGAATACACGCATCGATTTCAGAAAACAATCTCTGGACCATCTGTCCCTGTTCCAGTTGAACGTGTCCAATGGATATCATGCGGGCGAAGAGTAAATCCATCCCGCGGGCAATCACTACATTGGTATGGTTGGCCCCGATGCTCAGTAAAATCGCAATCTTGTCCTGTTCGTTTTCACGTCGGCAGAAAAAGCCTGTAAAACTGCGGATCATCGCAACGGGCCAGATGCTGATGCCGACGATATCAAACCCGATTTTTTCATAAATGGCCAAATGGCGATTAACGGTTTCTCGATCCGCGGCAATGGCCAGGACGTCTGTTTCTGCGGAGCCATTTTCGTTGAATTCGACAAGGACATGCTGATAGAGGGCATTTTTAGCGGGAAACGGTAAGTGTTTATGGATTTTTTGCGGGATGATATCGTCCAGACGTTCCAGGGCAGAGCGGGGGACTTTGATCGGTTCGATAAACAAATCATACACCGGCAGGGCGGTGATAATATTTTTTCCTTTAAAAGATTCTTTACGCACAATCTCTTTGATTGAATCAATAGCCCATCGCTGCCAGGCGGGGCTGTTCAACTCAATTTCAGCCGATTTTTGAGCAATCCCCGCAGACTGCAGGAATAGTCCCTGTTTATTTCTGCCCAGTTGGGCCAGCCGAACATACTCGCTCCCCAAATCAATACCAATCGGGTATGTTTTTTTGCTGTCAAAACCAATCATATCCGTATTATCCCTTAGTTTATGTCCTTATGCCGTCAATAACGATATAACGCACACAGAGAAAAACGACCGAGCGTTATCGTTTCTAACGTCGTCAAAAACAGCCGTGTGGTTAACCACGTTCATTTTTCCCGCTGTGCGGTGTATCTTGACATAACCATATAAAGCTTAAGATACATCTCCTGAGGTGGCAAAAGCCGGTTTTGTATTAGCAGTGCCGAAAAGCGATGTCCGATAAAAAACATCGGATCCGTAGATAAATAACACCGGATTGAAATCACATGAGAAATGATGGTCTAAATTTCATATTGGATCGGTTTGGTTTGCCAACAGATTCTTTTTGCTTTGTTAGATTGGCTTACCTGAAGGGTCCCATAACTCAAATCTTCCTAAGTTATGATTATAAGCTGGAGTTTGTCGGTTATGCCATCAATAATCCTTAGCTAAGTCCTTCGGTGAAATCAGGACAGACGGGATTTAAAGTCTGTGTAAGTAAAACGGCGCTGGAGTTTGTATTCGTTTTTGTCGGGATCGAAGAGGACGATATCGGGCAGGTTAATCCCGTTGAACATCGTATTCTTAACCATAGTGTAGTGAGCCATGTCGCCGAAAATGAGCTTATCTCCGATTTTGAGAGGCTCATTGAAAGAATAATCTCCGATGATATCACCGGCCAGGCAGGTCGGACCGGCCAGGCGGTAGGTATATTTCTTTTCGTTCGGTTGTCCACCGCCGGTAATCGTCGGGCGATACGGCATCTCCAGCACATCGGGCATGTGAGCCGAAGCAGAGGTGTCCAGAATGGCGATATCCATCGCGTTATGCATGATGTCCAGAACGGATGCAATCAGAACACCGGTATTTAGCGCGATGGCTTCGCCGGGTTCGAGATAAATGGTTTCCAGATTGGGATAGCGTTGATAGAAGTTGGTTATCAGTTCACACAGCAGGTCGATGTTATAATCGGGACGTGTGATGTGATGGCCGCCGCCGAAATTGACCCAATCCATTCGTTTGATAATATCGCCGAATTGTTTTTCGACCGCCAACAAGGTTCGCTGTAAGGAATCTGCATTCAGTTCACACAATGTATGAAAATGCAGGCCGGTAATCTCGTCCAGTTGGTCCGGGGGGAATTGGTCAAGCGGGATTCCCAGTCGGGAACCGGGAACGCAAGGGTCATAGATTTTTGTTTTGACTTCTGAATGCATCGGATTAATACGCAAACCGCAGACGATTTTTTTCGGAGCGGCCTGGACTTTATCCTTGAAACGAGCCCACTGGGTAAACGAGTTAAAGACAATATGGTCTACGATTTTGATGTATTCGTCCATGTCGTCGTCGCGGTAAGCAGGTGTGCACAAATGCAGTTCGCCGCCAAAGTATTCGTGTGCCAGGCGCGCTTCGTGCAGGCTGCTGGCGGCAGCCCCAGCTAAGTATCGCCTGCAGAGACAATAGGTACTCCACGCGGCATAGCCTTTTTGGGCTAACAGAATTTTGCACCCAGTACGAACCTGCACGTCCTGAAGGATTTGCAGATTTTTCCTCAGCAAACCCAAATCGATTAGATAACAGGGCGTTTGCAGTTTGTCCAATTGATAATTCACTGGAGGCATCCGTTAAACAAAACAACCCCCTTTTTGGCGCATGACCAAAGGGGGTTTATTTAGATTCCAATTATTGTGAAAACCGTCTTAAGCGGTTGCTGCTTCGGCCGGTTTTTCTTCTTTTTTGGGAGCGGCTTTGGCGGCTCTGGCCCTGACTTTGAGAGCTGTTTTGTTTCTGGCTTTGCCGTAGGAACTACGTGCCCGTTTGCCCTTTTCTGTTCTCTTGTCACCTCGACCCATGTATGTTCCTTTCACATTTTCAAGTTTTAATCGGTTTTTTCTGTTCGTTAAAGTTCCTGATTGTACCGATACCTGTGAGAAAATGCAAGGGTTTTGGTGATGATAAAATGCGCTCGACGAATACCCCCCAGACCGGTACAATAGCCTGAAAACACGGTTTTTTTCATTGAAGGGGACCAAAATGGCTAAAAATAATGTTCTGAAGGTCGTGAATGTGGTTTTGCTGGTGCTGATTATTAACCAGGCTGCTACCGGGATGCTGGCAAGAAAGCTGCCGCATGAGGTTTTTGAGTGGGGGCATGAACGAGCCGCCTTTGTGCTGCTTGTTGTCGCGGCAGTACATCTGGTACTGAACTGGAACTGGGTCAAGGCCAATTATTTCAAGAAGAAATAGCCAACCGTTTTTTAGTGCGGCATTTGATTTTTGTAGAGGCGATTGATGAAACAGCGATTGATACTGTTATGGATGTTTTTATTGATCTTCGCTTGGGTTCAGGCACAACGGTCGGACATCACGGTTGGCGTCTATTACTACACCTGGCATGGCCCGGATGTCGGCGGTCATGATTTCACAACGACTTTGCGCGACCATCTGGTGCCCGCTCAGCAGCCAAAAATGGGACACTATAACAATAACGACCCGGCCGTCATCGAATCGCACATTCGACAGAGTCTGCGGGGCAATATTCATTTTTGGGCGTGCAGTTGGTGGGGGCCGGACAGCTTTGAAGATAAGGTTCTCAGGAACGCGATTCTGCCCCATCCTTCGGCATCCAATTTGCGATACGCGATCCTGTACGAATCGACCGGACGGTTGGGTTCGCCCGACAATCCGAATTACGACAAACTGCAAACGGATTTTGCGTATTTGAAAGAGCACTATTTCAACCACCCCTTCTATTTCAAAATCGACGGACGCCCGGTCGTTTTCATCTATCTGACCCGTGTGTATTTCAGGAACCGGGGCGAGCAGGCGTTGACCGATTTGCGTGCGAATTTTCCCAAAGTGTATATTGTGGCCGATGATATCTTTGGGCGTGGTTACAAGCCTACCGATGCCGCCAAATGGGATGCGGTGACGGCGTACGACGTGTACGGGCAGACGTTGAGTCCTTATGGCTCGACACATAAATCGTTGAGCCAGTTGGAATTAATTTTGCAGGATGCCAGAACCGTTGCGAAAAGTGTAAGCGTTGGGCTGATACCGTTTGCGTCTCCGGGCTTTAATGACGGCGGTGTTCGTTCAGGACACGATGCGGCACCCCGCTATTTTGTAGATAAGCCTGAGCCGGTTGAAGGCGACCTGTTCCGAGGTATGTTGCGGGATGCCGTGGTGCCGGCGGTTGACCCGCTGGCCGACAACATTCTCATGGTGACATCGTTCAACGAATGGCATGAGGATACACAAATCGAGCCGACAGCCGGAACGATTCTGACGACATCACGGGATGATTCAGATGGGGCGATGAATTATACGCAGGGGTATTTGTATGCCGACTATGGGAATTTGTATCTTGATATTTTGCGAGAGGAAACCCTCATGGCCGTGACGGACCCGAATGATACATAAATGACAAAATCGAAAGATACAATTTATTCCGAATACCGCGAACGGGTAGCGGACTTTATCTTTGATGAGAAGGTTGCATCGGTCTTTGATGATATGATTCGCCGGTCGGTGCCGGGTTATGCGACGGTGATTGCAATGACGAAGGTTTTTGCTGAGCATTATGCGCAGGCTGATAGTGTTTGTTATGACTTGGGGTGCTCGTTAGGGGCAAGTACGCTGGCAATGCGCAAGGGGATTGACAAACCGGGTTGTAAGATTATCGCCGTGGATAATTCGCCGGCGATGGTGAAACAGTGCAGCGAAGTCATTGCCGCTGATGATAGTATTGTGCCTGTGGAGGTTCGACTTTGTGATATTCAGGATGTGCCGATTGAAAACGCCTCGGTGGTGGTGATGAATTTCACACTGCAATTTTTGTCGCCGGACAGGCGCGACGCGATGATACAGAAAATTTATGATGGTTTCCGTCCCGGCGGGGTACTCCTGTTGTCGGAAAAAATTGCCTTTGCCGATTCAGACAAACAGATGTTTGAAACGGATATGTATCATGAATTTAAGAAGCTGATGGGATACAGTGATACGGAAGTGGCGCAGAAACGCAAGGCACTGGAAAAAGTTTTATTGCCGGAAACACTGGACGCGCATCGCATGCGTTTGAAAAACGCAGGCTTTGCAAAAACGTATCTGTGGTTTCAATGTTTCAACTTTATGTCCTTGGCGGCGTTTAAGGAGTAGTTTTTAAAAAATGAAGATTCTTTCGCCCTTTCAGGGCTTGGGATTTTTTTGCGAATCCAATACCGGAGGCTTACGCCTCCGGCTAAATGACTTGACGCCCCTTCGGGGCAAATGAAAAGGATAAATATGGGAGTTTTTGTTAAATATATTCTGCCGATTCTTGGACTTATGATTGTCTTTGGCATTCCTTTTTTTTATGTGCTCTTAACAGGAAGATTTGGCAGGGGCGTTGGTTTGACGTGGTTTCTGTTAATCGTATGGTATATATTTTGTCGGTTCCTGTTTACCATATTCTTTGGAATACGCATAAAGAACTATGTGTTAAGTTTTTACCCGAGGGAAATTCAATTGTGGCGGCTCTTTTTACTGGTTGGCTTCACGGACTTATAATTTCAGGATTAGCAGTCCTGTCCAGAAAACTGATGTTGAGGTATTGGCCTTCAGTGCTTGAAAAGAAAGAAAAACAGGTCATTATTGAAAGTAAAATAGGGCCGAAGGCCCGATAGTTAATTAGCCGGAGGCGTGAGCCTCCGGGAAGGGAGTCAATAAAACCAACCAGCCCCAATGGGGCGAAAGAAAAGGGGCTTGCAGGATGTCGTACACAAATCTGAATTATCACATTGTGTTTTCAACCAAAAATCATAAGCCATTTTTAGATGATTCACAAATGACTCGGCTTTTTGAGTATATTAGCGGGATTACTCATAATATGAAAGCGACATTACTATTGGCGGGCGGAACGACAGACCATGTCCATCTTGCTGTACGGCTGCATCCGGAGATTTCGTTGACTGAATTTGTCCGCACAGTAAAGACGAATTCTTCCAAATGGGTGCATGATACGTTTTCGAGAGAATTTGCATGGCAGGAAGGATATTCAGCCTTTTCAGTTTCGCAATCGATTATTGGTAAAGTCATCGAATATATCAGAGGCCAAAAAGAGCATCACAGAAAACTAACCTTCAAGGAAGAGTTGCAATGTTTTCTGAAAAAGCATAATATTGAGTATGATGAGAAGTATTTGTGATGATACTTTCGCCCTTTCAGGGCTTAGGGTGTTTTTACGAATCCAATACCGGAGGCTTACGCCTCCGGCTAAGTGACTTGATGCCCCTTCGGGGCAGATTTTGTGTAGAATGGAAACCCGGACTTATGACTTAATGCCCTTTCAGGGCTTGGGGTTTTGTGGTTCCAGTCCCGGAGGCTTGCGCCTCCGGCTAAGTGACTTGGTTCCCCTTCGGGGCAGACATTAGTTAGGGCCGAAGGCCCGATAGTTAATTAGCCGGTGGCGTGAGCCACCGGTATGAGTAAATGTTAAATTTTTTCTATTAATAATTTAGCCCCGGCGGGGCGGAAGAAATTATAAGAATCATGATTGATTATTCGGATTTTTTTGACTATTTGAGGATGACCGCATTAACGGATGTTGCGGGGGAGTTTGCATCTCGGACGTGTGAGGTGCTGCGCGGGCTTTCGCATGGGGATTATGAAAAATGGTGTGCGGCGATTTCGGCGATGCCGGAAGTGAAGCCGTCGCGGATTGATCTCTGTGCGGATGTGGTGACCGTTGCAGGGGATATGGAAGAAACCGCACACCGGCAGTTAAAAGAAAAGCTCATGCAACTGCATCCGTGGCGCAAGGGGTCATTCGACTTGTTTGGTATTCATATTGATACGGAGTGGCGGTCGGATTTGAAATGGTCCCGGCTGGGAAATTATATTAACTTAAAAGATAAGCTTATTCTCGATGTCGGCTGCGGCAATGGGTATTACCTGTACCGACTGCTTGGCGCGGGAGCAAAAGCGGCGGTTGGCGTTGACCCGTTTTTGTTGTATGTGATGCAGTTTCATGCAATTAATAAGTATGCTCGAACAGATAAGGCCGCTGTGTTGCCTTTGGGGATTGAGGGAGTGCCGAAAGGCTGCGGCTGTTTTGACACGGTTTTTTCGATGGGACTGCTCTATCACCGCCGGGAGCCGAAAAACCATCTCGCCGAATTGTTCGGCTTTCTTAAACCCGGCGGACAACTGGTGCTCGAAACCATCGTGTTGGACAAGCGGGCAGAAGAATTGCTTGTGCCCGAAGGCCGCTATGCCAAAATGCACAATGTATGGAATATTCCGTCGCCGAGACTATTAGAAAAGTGGCTGGCCCAAAGCGGCTTTGAGAATATTCAGGTAATTGACATCACCAAGACTACATCAAACGAACAGCGCAAGACCGATTGGATGACGTATGAATCACTAAACGACTTCCTCGATCCCAATGATAAAACAAAAACCATCGAAGGCTATCCGGCTCCGGTCCGGGCGATTCT
>JADHXS010000043.1 GCA_016782835.1 Phycisphaerae bacterium
AGAGATTTGTGGCATCTTATGAATCGAATTATTCGTAAAATCCTGTCGCATACGATTGGTGTGTGTATCAATATAATGCGTAATGTTGAGCCATTAAAGCTCAGGTTACTGGTAAATTAAAACTCGCACAACGCGTTAGTTATTAGTCGTTAGTGAATAGTAAGTAGTGAGTAGTGAGTAGTGAGTAGTGAAGACATTAAAAAAGCCCGCTCGAAATGATCGAGCAGGCTTTTTACGTTTTTATCGGTACTTGCTTAGACCGTTGGATAATTGCCAAGGAACTCGGTTTCGGGCAGCGTGCCGACGAGCGGTTTGGCATATTCGATGAACGCATCGGTCATGCCGTTACCGTCGGCGTTAATGTATTCATCCGGCACTGCTTTGGTCTTTTCCGCCACGTTGCACAAGTCGGTGCGGAAGTATTCGACGCCGTATTTGGCGCCGTTTCCGGTGCGTTTCATGGCGACCGAGCCGTTGTCGGCTTTCATGGAATACAGAACGGCCAGCCGTCCGCATTCTCTGGCTTCGACCACATCGGTTTCAGATTGTAACCCGGCGAAGCTTCGCTGCAGGTAACCGAAGGTATCGGCACGGACACGTTTGATCTTCAGCTTGCCTTTTATCTGTCCGGCCAGAAAATCGGCTAAAGCACCAGTGCCGGAAAGCTGTACGTTGCCGTGTGCATCGCGTTCAGCCGTTTCAGCGAGCTTCTCGGCCCAGGTAACGTGGTCGTCGTCGCAGATGCCTTCGCTGACGGCAATCACACAGCGACCGTGCTTTTTATACATCGCTTCGATATCGCCGAGGAATTTATCCATGGAGACGGGACGTTCGGGAATATAAATCAAATGCGGGCCGTCATCTTGGCGCTGTTTGGCCAGCGCCGCGGCACCGGTGAGGAAGCCGGCATGGCGGCCCATGATAACATCAATCTTAACACCGGGCAGTGCGCGGTTATCTAAATCGTCGCCCATGAGCGCACAGGCGACGAATTTTCCGGCGGTGCCGAAGCCGGGACAGTGGTCTGTGACGAGCAGGTCGTTGTCAACGGTTTTGGGGACGTGGAATGCCCGGAGGTCATAGCCGGCCTTTTCGGCCATGCTGTTGACGATATAGCAGGTATTGGCCGAATCATTGCCGCCGATATAGTAGAAATAGCGGATATCGCGTTTTTTGAAGACGTCGAGGATGCGCTGGCAATAGGCCTCATCGGGTTTATCGCGGCTGGACCCCAGCGCCGAAGACGGCGAGTCGGCAACCTTTTCGAGGGTTTCAAGTGAGATTTTTTTGAGATCGACAAAATGTTCCTTGACGATACCTGCGACGGCATGGACACCGCCGTAGAGGTTATCGATTTCTTTGTGTTTGCAGGCTTCTTCGATCACGCCGACCAGCGAGGCATTGATGACCCCGGTCGGCCCGCCGGATTGACTGACCACTGCATTTGCCATAATTTGGGACCTTTCGTACTTAAGATTAAAAACTCAATTCTTATTGGTTTACGGGGAGGCGATTATACAGAACCTGCCGGCAAAATCAAGCCCAAAGCGGGCCGGAATCTCTGTTGGATGCGAACGGTTCAGGATACGGCGATTTCAACCGGTTCTGACAAAACCGCAGGCTGATTTGGCTCTTCTGAGAGGTAATTTAAATACGGGCGTATTGACGAGGCGGATAAATGCCCCAACAGATTGCGAACGGCCTTGACATCGGCGCCACGGCGGAGCATATGGATGGCACAACTGTGGCGGAGAATGGCGGGCGTGGTTTCGACGGGCAAATTAGCCCGGCGGCTGTATTCGGTCAGTTTTCGGCGGATACTGCGGGCGCTAAGGCCGTCCCCGTTACGATTGATAAAGAGAACGTCATTTTGTGACGGATCTGTTATATACGACAAGGGACGTCGTGACATGTACCGCTCGACGGTGTGCCAGGCCCACGCCGCCAGATGGCAAAGGCGTGTTGCCCTGCCGGCGGTGCGAATTTGCATCGTCTTATTATCCAGATCGATATCATCGGCACACAGGCCAAGCAGTTCCCCGACCCGCATCCCGGTGCTGTATAATATTGCAATGATGGCACGGTCTCTGGATGCCAGCCAGTGACTGCCGGAGATTGCATCGAATAACTGCTGGAGATGGGCCTCTTCAAGGTATTCAATGGATGTCGGCTCGACAGGCCGGATGCGGAGACGGGCAAATGGATTAGCACTAAGTCTGGCTGTGGAAATCAGATAGCTGTAGAGTCCGCGGACGGCGGTAATTTTGCGATTCAGGGTTGAGGGCGTATATTGACCGTTGAGGAAATCAATAAATCGGCGGGTACTGTCAGCATTGATATTGAGAATGCGGGAATCAGGGCCGCACGAACCGGCACTGGCTAATTCGGCTAAAAAAGCGGTAAACTGGTCTAAATCGTTTTTGTAAGAATCCAGTGTTGAGGCTGAGCGGTTTTTCTTTTCGCTCAGATAACACAGATATTCTTCGATGAGACCGCCTGTGCGGCTGTCCTTTTGCGTGAAGGTATTCGATTCCCTTACTTCAGCATTCATATCATCCTTCAACAATTTTTATGTCTTAGCAAGCACAATTCTCATTCGGCGACGGTTTTATGAATCATCGTCGGTTACGTTTTTTTATATATCGGACTAAGATGTGGGGATTTATTAGTTTTTTCCGCGATTTTCAGGGTTTTTTTGAAAATGTTCGGCAGACCGGCCCTGCCGCCCGACTTTTACCGCTATCGACTGTGAAGATTGACAAAGATGCCTTGCAACAGAAATTCACTGCCAACGCGTAAAAATATCTGTCTTTAGTCGATTCGGTCTCTACTGATAAAGATGATTCAAAGGCGGTCGGTATTGACGAAAATTCTGCAATTGGCAGAGCCATGCGTATGTTACCAAACAGGTTGCCTATACAATGGTGGATTTGGCGTTTATTTGCCGGGTCAGCGATTTTTCGAAACTTGCGGCGCTGGATGAAGTTGAAAGGGTTATTTTTTTATCGAAGGACAAGCTTACGTTGGAGTCATTTGCATTCGGTTCTACCCGAACTATTGTATCACAATTGGGAAACCGTTAAACAATCTTTTTCTCACAGCAATTATAAACTTCTCTGCAAATCTGTTCAAGTTGAGATAACATTTCTTTGTTTTTCTTTTCGTTACTCAGATTCGACTTAAAATGCTCTTTGATTTCCTTGATTTTATCGCGATATTCCTGATTGTCACAGAAAACAGATACTTTACTGATAACATCAATGACTTCGGCAATTTGATCCATTGCGTCACCGTCAAACGTGCTCGGCAGTTCTTCAATTAACAGCAGCAGCAGCTTTACCAACTCTTCCGGCTCAAACGTTTCTTCGATAATTTCGAAGGGCTCTTGTGGCTGAAATTCATCTTCAGGCGTTTGCTTTTCAGCCTTATCATTGATCAGGGTAATGCTTTTGAGCTTTTTTTCGAAGGCGGCCTGCCGCATCAATTCAAAAATCGTTTCATAAAGTTGTCGGCGGGAAACCGGTTTTGTCAGGTACTTATTACATCCGGCCACCAGGGTTTTCTTCATCAATTCCAAATCACACGGGGCAATTGCAATAATAGAAACATCTTTTTTTAAGGCTCGCAGTTTTTCAATAACGGGAATGTCCTGCTCTTCATCACCCATAAGGTCCACGATGATAATATCAAATTCGGAGGCGGCGGCTTTCTCATAAAGCTGCTGGGGATTCGAAGCGATTTCAACCGACAATCCCACACGACGAAGCAGCAGATTCATGGTTAACTGGCTGGGCAGATTCGCTTCCGTCACCAGGATATGACCCCGGCAAATCTTACGTGATTCGTCGCTTTGGGACATTTGTAATTCGGCATCCGGGTCGAATACATCCGAGGAAACCGAGTCAACCAAAGGAAGGACTATCGAAAAAACAGACCCCTTGCCGGGTTTACTCACCACGGAGATGTGCCCCCCTAATAAATCCACCAATTTCTGCGTAATCGTCAGGCCTAAGCCGGTTCCGCCGTATGTTTTTTCTGTTGTATCCTCAGCCTGTGAATAGGACTGAAAAATGCGGCGCTGTTTATCTTTTGGAATCCCGATGCCGGTGTCTTCGACATCAAAGCGGATACAGGAGCGTGCCCTTCGGCGTTCGGGCTTTACGAATAAGGAAATGCTTCCGGAACTGGTAAACTTCATCGCATTACCAATCAAGTTTACCATGCACTGCCGCAATCGGATTGGATCCGTAAAAAACGTTTTCGGAAGACGGGAATCAATCTGTATATTGAAGTCCAATCCCTTCTGGATAATGCCCGGTTCCATCATCGAACGAATATCCTGAATAAAAGCAGACAAGCCACACGAAATGATTTGAATGTTCAGCTTACCAACCTCGATCTTGGTGAAATCCAGGATATCGTTAATTAAGGATAAAAGACTGGTTGCGGATTTATGAATTGTTTGCATGTACTCCTGCTGCTCTGCATCCAGTTGGGTATCCTGAAGCAATTCGGCAAAGCCGATAATGGCATTCATGGGCGTCCGTAAATCATGACTGGAACTTGCCAGTATCTCACTCTTGGCCAGATTGGAACGCGAGGCATGCTCGGCCAGTTTTTTGGATTGCTGGGCGGCAACGCTGAGTTGTTCATTTCGAATCTCAATCTCTTTTTTAGCCTGGATGAGCCGTTCTTTGGCCAGCTTTTTCTCGGTCACATCCTGGGAAAATACCATGACTCCAATCACCTTGCCGGCCTTGTCACGTAATGGAATGCGATCCTCCACCATCCAGCGTATCACGCCGTCAGCCATTTTAAATTCTTGAAGCACTCCCTGCAGAGGCCAGCCGGAAACAATCACCTCAACATCCTGCTGATGCGAGCGTTCGGCATCCACGGGAACAAGTTCATAATAATTTTTCCCGACCAGTTCACGGACGCCAACCCCCACGGAATCTGCCGCACACTGATTGGCACGGAGAATTTTACCGTCACGGTCACGATACCAGATTATGGCGGGGACTGAATCGAATATAGCTAAGAAATCACTTCGGGACTTTTTGAGAATTTCGATTAAATTCAGACTTTTCTCTTCGCTTGTACGAAGCACTTTTTCGACATTCTGCAATTGTATTCTGAGCTGCTCAACCGAATTCGGTGATGAACAGTGAGACGCTGTCTCTTTGTCATTCTGCTTCTCCCTGTTGTCTTCATGTTTGCTCATTATTTCTCCCTATGAGTCTCAACATGGCTGTCGTTTATCTTGTGTGATGCTCGTTAAAAAGGCCAAAAACCGCCAACCTGATTTGTCTTGTACCATAAAAACAGACAAAGGGCACTTCGAAAGCCCTTTGCCAGCAGAATACTTTATTACTTCTACATGACAACATTCAGGCACTTACAGTCACCCCTTTTTGTCCTACCAAACGACCGGTGTACTTTCCGTATCGTTTAACCTTTTAGATAATAGCTTTATCGGGTAAAAAAAGGCGTGACTTAATGGGAATAACCCCTATTTTGAAAGAAAAAATGACCTATTTTCCGGACACGATATAACGTACACAATGCACAAAATTGTTTTTTTCAACTGATTAAGACCTTGTAATACCTTCGCGAATGGCATACTTGGTAAGGCCGGCAATATTTCGGATACCCAGTTTTTCCATGATATGCTCGCGATGAGAATCGATCGTTTTCGGACTTAAATGCAGTATATTCGCAATTTCCTTGGTCGTATGCCCTTCGGCGACAAGCTGTAAGACCTCCCGCTCTCGACCGCTGAGGCCATCCCCCTCGTTCCATTTAGGATTGGTAATAATATTAATATAGTCAGAAAAAACGACCTTTGAAATTTTCGAACAGAGAAATATCTTGCCCGATAACATTATTTTAATACCGCTGACCAATTCTTCAAACGCCGATTCCTTCAGCATATAGCCACACGCACCGGCTTTGATCATCTTGGCAACGATTGTCCCCTCCGAATGTGTGGACAGGGCCATTATTTTGATCCTGGGATTCTGCGACAAAATTTGCCGGGATGCCTCGATCCCGTTAAGGTTCGGCATCCCGATATCCATAATCACCACATCCGGCTGCAGTTCAACTACTGAATCGAGTGCCCTGCGGCCATCTGCGGCCTGTCCGACAACTTCAAATTCAGAATGCTTGCGAAGAAGTGCACACATGCCTTCCCGCATAATCTCGTGATCATCAACCATTAATACTCGTGTAGCCATAGCCCTTGCCCTCTAAATACTGTGTTTATGGACATCAAACACCCCTCAATTATTACCCTAATATTTTTTAACTCTAAAGTTTGTTCGTAATAAAAGCAATATTTTTTTCTCTTTGCACAGTATTTATAATCGGACCGCCTATTCAAAAGCTTCGAGATATTCCAGGTGGTTTTTGCTTGTTTTAATTCGCCGCGTTCTCCGTAAACTCTTTTGCAAAAAGTGGTTACAGGAAACCAAGGAGTCCGAAAGCATCGTGAAGCACCTGAAGAAAGGATTGCAGCGTCTTACTTAAATGGGTCTTATCAAGATTTCTCAGGATACCCCTGAGGGAATGCGACTACTGCGTAATTCGGCGATGAGACTGAGCATTTTGTCCGCCTGGCGGCGGATCTCTTCGTCCGGATGTGTTACGCGAGCGTTCCATTTACGATACTCTTCATTTAACCTTATTCGGAATGTATCCTCGTCCATCGATTCGTCAATGCCGAACAATAAGGCGGGGGCTTGAAGCCTGCACTCCGAGAAGAGCAATATCTTTTGACATAAAGCCAGAAATCGGTCTTTTTTGATCTGAAGCCTGCGAACAACGTCCGACAGACCGGCAAACTGTTCCGTCGTCATTACAGCGTTCGATGCAAAAACCCGTAATGCCAGTTCAATTGCCGCAAGTTTGTCTGTTTGCTCTGCATACGCCAAAAGACAGTCAACCGCCTGTCGGTCATTACAGAAATGATGCGTTTGAAGGGTCTCAACCCACTCGGTTAACTGCATGGCTGCAGGAAAAGTCTGCGCTTCCTGATTTAGCCATTGCAGGAAAGTTTGCTTTGTCTCATTATTAAACGAGCTTTCTTCAACACCCCATTTAGCAGCCAGTTCAATGGACGCCTTGAGAACATCCATCTTTCGCTCCCCAAGTTCCTGGTAGCCATCCCGACAGAAAACATATTCGATCGCTTGCTGATCTGATGTCAACACCTCGCCGTTTTCGCAGGCCAGAATAGACACTTTAAACAATAATTTTCGGCGTCCGCGACGGGCAAACCGCAACTGATGGGCAGGAATTCTAACAATCGTTTTCCAGGGAATAATAACTGCATTTTTTTTCGGAATGATTCCATTATGTGTCACAAAATGAAAATCGGCTTGTCCGGAAGAACGATAGCACTCATCCACTGACAATACGGGATCGGGCTGAAAGCGACTGTTTGTTATATCCATCAGTTCAACACAGACATTCGTATCCATCCGGTCACGAGGTGTCGGAATTTTTCCGATCATCTGAACACAAAAAACTTTGTCCTCACTGACCGATCTGGATTCATCAATCAGCAGTTGTACCTTGCAGGTAAACCTTAAACGATTCACGCCAGACAGACATCGCAACAGGACCGGCCGCAGCGGTGTAAACCAAACTGCCGTCATTCCTATCAACACCATACTAACAGCCGTCATCACGATTATCATCACACTATTACCACGTTACTGAACCTTAAATGCATCCATTTCCTGTGCGGCCTGTTCAACATTGCTTTTTTTGAGCTTGCCATTTTCTCCGGCACAAAAATCGACTTCCAGCGTGCGTCCCGACTCGGCATCCAAAAAGCGACAATGCATCCGCTGATTGACATCATAGCTGTACTGGACATGAATGGGTTGATTGGCAGGCCGATTGTCGGGAAGTGCGAAAATCTCCGTTGCAATTTTGTTGACATAATCGGGGTCTTCGTCTTCACCCTGGGTGATCGAGACCTGAAGTTCAGTCTGTCCGTCTGACATGGTATAAAATGTCTGGGTTTCCTCACAGGGCAACAGCGTATTCTTTTTAAGAATAATCACATTGCGAATGACATGCTTTCCGGTTTCCTCATCAATCGGAGCACAAATCGTTCCATAGCTATGGTTGCAGACGTCTCTAAGCTGTACATCCTTCAGGCCGGAAGCAATCCCCTGCGACACTTTTTCGGGGGCATCCCGCAACAACGTCAGGCCGGCATGAATCGCCGCTCCGAGAGCCACACACTCATCCACATTGACCGCGATGTCCGGTTCAAAGCCAAATTTCTTTTGCAGCCGGCGGCGCACAATCGGCATTCGGGTGCTTCCGCCGACCAGCAACACTTTATGGATGTCAGAAACCTTTGACTTCGCTTCCTCAAGAGCCACCTCGATCAGTATTTCCGTGCGGGCAATGAGCGACTCGACCGCCTCTTCGTACTGTTGTCGTGTGATTTCAACACGAACTGACCCGGCAGCGCCGTAGAGGATTTTTCGAACTGAATTCCTGCGTGACAGGGTTTTTTTGACATCCTCGGCTTCGTCTTCATATTTGGCGCAATCCTGTTCGTTTTGAATCAGCTCTTCGTTGTATTCATCTCGATAGGCCTGCTCAAAAAGTTCGACGATTTTCTTATCGAAGTCCACACCGCCCAGGGCATGGTCACCCTGACTGCACACAATGTTCATGTTCTGCCCATCAATATCTAAAATGGTCACATCAAACGTTCCGCCGCCGAGGTCATAGGCCAGCACACGCCCATTGACCTGCTGGGTCGTTGCATAATACAGTGCCGCGGCGACAGGTTCATTCACGATGCCAATCACATTAAGCCCCGCCAGAACACCAGCATCCATAGTGGCTTTCCGGCGAACCTCATCAAAATGCGCAGGTACAGAAATAACCACGTCTTCAACGGGACTTTCAATGGAGCCGTCCTGCTTGAGTTTTTTGAGAATCAAACTGGAGATTTCCTCCGGTGTCCAGTCTCTGTTATCGATGGATTTTTTCCAGTTCTTGTCCCCGATATGCCGTTTGATCCAGCGAACGGCCCGGTCGGGATTCAACTGACGGCAGTTGACTGCCTCTAATCCCACACGAATCGCACCGGCCTCTTCTTCATCAAAATAGACGGCTGACGGCGTAATCCGTTCCCCTTCACTATTCGGTACGATTTCAGGCCGTCCGATTCCATTTAGCCGAGCCAACGCCGAAAACGTTGTTCCTAAGTCAATTCCTGCAATTGTATTCATGGTTCTATCCTCATCTTTTTATTGAGTCTCGTACAATTTGACCTGTGCGCAGCGAACAATCTTGACATCGTCATCGCTGATCAAATACTGATAGCCTGGCCGGACGATTTCAGCAATGCATCCACCGAGAGATTCATCCTCGGTCACAACACGCTGGCGAACGGCTTCAGCATACTTTTCAAGCCCCTTGAAGGGCATTTCCAATTCCGGATTAAATTGTTCAATTCCGCTGGACTCCAGCGCAAAGACAAGTTCATCTCGAATATCTTCCAGACACATTGCATTCTCGGATTCCGAATCGTCGATTCGCGCGATCCGGTCTTCGATATTATCAATCGAGCGGATAACCCGCATACAGAACCGGCGGATAATCATCCAATCGTAACCATCCTGGAGTTTGCGAACCTGATCCTGCTGCTGGGCGGCAAATTGACGGATTGCTGAAACCTCCTCGGTCAGTTCCGTCAGTTCTTTTGTCAGCGGCTCGGTGGTCATGAGTGTTTCCATGTCAGAGAGTTCCTCGTCAGGAAGCGCCCAGCCAAAGTAAGAGTCTTTGGTTGGTTTATCTGACACGCCAAGCGAAGTTGGCAATGACTTTGATAATTCGGAAAATGAGTTTTTATTTGTATCAGAGGACGGTGATAATTTTTGTGCAACTTTTTTTCTTGACTCAAAGTATCCTAACTCGTCCTCATCGTGGGATGACTCTTTCCGCTTTTTATCTGTCCGACCGGAGGCAATAACCTTTTCGGCATCCGAAGCCGGTTGAGTTTTCGTAAATGAAACAAATTCGGAATCTTCATCGTCTGGCGATTGGATTTGCGGAAGGTTATTCGACCGGCTGTCGTTCGAGATAATGTCCGACGTCTCCGACTGCTCTGTTTGATTGCCTTTGGCGCGTTTGAGTCTGGACAGGCTATACACAAATGCGATTTTTCCCAGTCCTCCGATTAAAAGCAATCCGCTGCCGGCCAGCAAAAAAACCGTTCCGATTAGAAACATATCCGCTTTGCTGCGCTGGCGACGATATTCTTCTACGGCCTGCTGCCATCGGGAGCCATACATTGTTTCGGCTAATTCATCGGGGAAATGTCTGACACCCTTATCCAGGTCCGGAATGTCCGCCAACAAGCGATCAGATTGCCCCTGCTTCAAGCGTTTTTGGATTTCCGGTCCGCCATACGGGTCCTGCCCCCACGGATTTTCGGCTTTTTCTTCAGGCGAAAGACAGAACCAGTTTTCATACATGGCCAGATATTCGTCCGTAGCCGAACTTTGAGCGGTTGCCTGGGCAGCCCGTTCAAATTGGTCATGCACCTTACGCTTCTGCGCAAAGTGATAACCCAGTCCGACCGCACCGGGTATCATCAGGATCACGGCCCATAATATCCATGTGTTTTTGCTCATTGATTCAACGTCTCTGGAACCTGCTGACTGTCTCTATTCGAAATTGCTCTCTTTATAACTTACGTAACGCTGGTATATCGGTCAAATCGGTATCCAACACAATCAAATCCGAATCCCATTTTAGAGCCGGAGCCTGACCGATATTTCTAATCAATGAAAAGATAAAAAGTTATGAAATTATTGACCGATAATAACGAGGATGCTCAATGGCAGTGGCTTGGGGTGAAAATCATAAACTCCATTCAAAGACCGATAACGGAATGGTTCTGCCGAGAATTTAAAAAACTTATTGGGGGTAATACTTTAGCCAACAAGGCTTCCGGCTATAAATAACCGGAAGCCTTTGAAGTATTTGTCTATTTTCTTTTTCGAATCAGCAACCCACCCAGCCCCAACAACACCAGCGTTGCCGGTTCGGGGATTTCATGTAAAATAACACGGTCAAACGAATTATTTACGAAATAAAGATTCACCGGCTGGTCGTTTTGCCAGTATCCCAACAAGCGACCGTTTTCCTGCCTTTCTCCCGGTGTGTACTGGAAACCATAACCGTATAGATCCATTTGTGCGCCCAGTGCAATATTGATATGGCCTTCTATGATTCCGCCGAACATAATCATTGTGCTTGTGTCATTGAGAGAAAGATTATTCTCGTATGGACAGCGAATTATGCCATCGCCGTCGAGATTTTCCGGGTCAAAAACGTAAAAATCATTGCTGATGGTTCCTCCAGACATCGTAATTTCCGCCGTGCCATTGACGATCAACGAGCCGATAGAGCCACCATTGATTGCTACGCTAAGCGCAGAGGTCGTACCGTTTACCGTTACAACGATAAACTGTGCGTCTTCCTCAATTTGGCTAACAGTAACGTATTTGCGTTTGCAATTCCAATCAAGGCACCCATCAAAGCCGCCTGTTTAGTTTCAACACCAAAAAGGTATTTCAGAAATCCTATATTCATTAAGATTGAAGCACCGTAGGGAACAACAATCAAAAAGAACCAACTGTACTGACCGCCAACCAAAGGCAAAGACCAATCCCATCTACGCATACTGTATATGAACCAGTGAACCGCAGTAGTGACAATCATGTACACAAAGAATTTCCAAAAGACGAGCGACTTCAAGGGTTTCAAAATACTGTAGCCAATCACAAACGCGATAGCGTTCAAAAACATTGCATGAGTAAGCACCTTGAAGTCGTAAGAGTGCCGAAGTTCAGGGCTTGCAAGAATGCTACCTAAAAGCACAATCATGCAAACAAGTAACCCCCAAGCCCAATGCACAGTATTCTTGTTCATAACAATTTCCCTTTCACTAATTTAGTTATTAGTCAAACGAATTTGATTCAAACCGATAATATCGCTGTGACCTTTTAACCTATAAGTATAGATTGCAGACAGCGGGTGGAAATCGTCGTTGTGCTGAATCGCATACATATAAGCATCGTACAAGTTACTACCATCATGTAAAGAGTTCCAAATATTTTTACACCAATCTTGGAATGAGGTTTGATACAGGCCGCCGAACCATCCTTTGTCCCACCATCCCTGATAACATCGTGGCTCATAGGTGCCATTCATTCCTAAAGCAATGCTTAGGTCATGTTGGGGGCCATCAAAAACAAAACCCAATTCACCAGCTTGGCCTTCGACCAGTTGTCCAGCACCATTGATCTTCAATCGGCCACCATAGCAAGCATCGTTGTAAACATATTGAAGCCGGTCGAATTGCATTGACGCCCATGTTGGACACCCGCGTTCGATGTTTTCCGGGAATGGTACACACCATGAAGGCGGTGTTTCAAATTCAGATGCCTTGCATGACAAAACGGAACAGTCCCAAAAGGCATTGTATGTTCGATAAATAACGTCAGGAGCGTTCGGGTCGCCATATTCATACTTATAGTTGCCATGCCCTAAGAAGTACAGATATTTTACAGACCCATACTGACCATACTTTGCCACATTTTCCCACGTTGCTTCGGTAAATTGCATTGTCTTGAATGGAATACCTCGATCATAGAATGCTCTGACAATCGCGTAGCGGCATTGCGGGTCATAGATAAACAGTTTCGGGTCCGGCAGTACCAACAAGGCTTTAACATCTGTATCAACGCCGCTTGATGAAACTCTTGGATAAGTATGCTTCCCTGTGAATCCACCACTTTCAGACGATATTACAATACTGTCAACAGTGTGTTGAATGCCAGTATAATCAGCGGGGATAGAACCCGAAACCGTATTACCTGTAAAATTCTGTGACCAAACCAACTGTCCGCCATCACCGTACAGTTGAACCGTTGCATCACCCGCCCCAGTATTGAATGCCCTAAATGGTATCGGTTCGTTCGGTTCATACGCGGCCGGTACAATACAGTAGCTTAACGGTGACGTGTAGTTTATCTCTGTGGTATCCGAAAAAGCAAAGTGACCGTTCATATCAATCGCCATGAACTTAATCTCTTGGGGCAAGTTACCGCATTCCGAAACATCAACGGGTATCTGTCGTGTATCCCCAAGCATAGAGATTTGACCTAACAACTTCCCATTGATATAAGCATAGACCAGCTGCGAATCAGAGTCACCACTTACCGACAACCATACTAAACCATCGTTCGGATTGCCATTTATCACCGCTTGCAACAGCGGAACCGCCGGGGCCGCATTCCATGTTTGGGCCATAATCGCTAAATCGGCCAAGTCCACATAACGATCATTATTCCAATCACCGCCAAACGTTATGAGGTTCGGGTCACTAATATAACTGGGGCTGTTGGGGTCAAAGATGTTCGGGTCATAAGTGGGGCTGTTAGGGTCATAGGGGTCATGGCATAGCCAGTAGCCGCTAATCTCTATCAGGTCGTCAATGTCAGTCCCCGCAATCCCTTCACCGCCGACATAATCCCACATTGAATGGTGAAAGCCAAGGTCAACTATGTCTTTGTCCGGGAGATTATCAACGTTCGTCTTGGTGCCTATCAATTTACTCCGTTCGATGTACTGCAATCCAGCGTTCACAAAATCCGCGTCGTCAACAAGATAGTGATGTTGCCAGGGGTAGTCTAAGATGTAAGGATAATAGGGGTTGGTTTCCGTGACAACCGGACTGTATTCTTCAAATTCCCATCTCTTGTCGTAATAGTTGCCATAATATCCGGTACTGACCACCATCGCATACATCGCACCATCAACCAAGTTCAAACCGTAGTTGTAATTGCTGGTTACAATGTTATCGGTCAAGTAAATTGTTGGGATACCAGAACCGTTCGGATCCGCAACACCATGAACGGTGATACCGCAATAGGTATAACCTGAACCATCACACGTATTGTTTTCAATCTTGGCGGCATGTTTCAAGTCAGCTAACCCGTTCGGGTCCGGGCACAGTTCGATTTCAATCGCCGCTTGGTCCTGATAGAAACACAGGTTGTTTGTAACATCGGTAAGCAGGGGGCCGAACTCATACACACCCCAAATGTTTCCAAATAGATAGTTATTTTCAATTGACTCAACCAAACGAATGTTATCCGTTACAATACCGGCGACCGCACCCTCTATCATACAATACCTTATTGTGGTCAGCGGTGAAGCCGTATCCTCGATGTAGATTGAATGATAGTAAGGTCCGTACTGGTTGTACACTTGCCAGTAATAACCGACATAATCCGGGTAGTCAAAGAAAACCCAATCCAGCGTAAATATAATCGGTTTATCGGGTGTACCCTTGGCAATTAAGGCACCACCATCACTAATATGCAAGCCGGATTGATAACCCATAATAACAGTTGTGCCCGGTTCAATCACAAGCAAAGAATTAACATCTACGATGTACGAGTTGTTCGGATCCCCTACGATATAATAAATATCGTTCGCGTCCCACACCTGATTTTCTGTAATGTCTGAATCAATAACATAGACGATCGGTTCCGAATCAAGCATTCCTGACATTTCAAATCGTTGGGGCCATTCAGCAAAACTGTCCACTTCGCCACGCAGCGGACCGCTTGAACCGGCAGGGCTTTGTATAAAGATAGGCTCCGGCTCATTCGGTTCTATTACAGGCGGCAATATCAAAGATTCACCGTCAAAATCCAGTGATTCTATGGAATCGGCCTCAAGCAATTGGGTGGCTGATTTCTCCTCAACTGGTGGCTCATACGAAAGCGAGTCATAATTGATACCAAAGACCACGACCCTGTCATCATCCATATCAAATAAAACAAGCCGATAGATTTCAGTATCAGCAGGAACTATTTGATTATTTATTATAAGAGGCTGATTAGTCGTCAAACTGACGGTTGCGACACCGAGATTATTGCTGAATTCAAAATCAATGGCATCGAGGCTGTCCAGATCGGATGTCTGGATATGAACCGTTTTGGTTTTGGACGGGTTCTGATGTGTTCAGGTCATCACAGAAAACGCCGCCCTTAGCGGACAGCGTTAAATTGTAACTCGTTTCCGTCGAATCGGAATCAACTACACTGATTTCCAATGATTTGCTGCTTTTTAACTCCAGCGGCAAGACAGCAGGGTCGTCTCCATTGACAGTTAAACCAATACTTCCATGAGCAATTGAACAAATAATAAGCCAGAAGAAAATGGCCGGAAAAAGTATCGCTCTCTTCGTCAGGTTCTCTCCAAAGGACTTGGTGCTTTTAGTTAAAGCCTTCATCGTTACCTCCAATTTCCTGATTTCAATGTAAAGCTCCAGTTAAAGACCGATTTTATGCTTATTTTTAAGCCCGTCAAGTCATTTTTTCGTCTCCTTTCATAACGTCAAGTTTCACGGTTTATCAATCTAAGTAACGATTAGGTTCCTGCATTTCGTATAGATAAAATATATTTTTTAAAAAAAATTATTCTTTTCTCAGAATATTGATTTTTACCGGTTCAAAAAAGTCCGGACTGTAAACCCTCTAAGGCTTTCTTTTACAGCCCGGCAGACTTCCACAATTTTGCACTTTGGATTTTGATTTTTAATTTTTCATAGAACATCTCTATCGAAGCGGCGCGGATTGTTCTTTTTGACGTGAAAACAAAAAAAGAACTCACAAGCGCTACTCCATCACGCCGACCAACGCCCACCAGAGCGTATGCAGACATGACAAGTAGCGCCTCTGAATTCTTTTAGAGAACACAAATCAGAGGCGCTTTCCTGTCTCACGTTTCTGCATATTCAAAACTGGTGGTTTTGGTCGAAACGCTGACAGTTCAGCAAACTATCAATTTAATATTCAATTGTTACCACCATGATAGGTAAACAACTTCCCCCATGTCAAACAAAAAATCTGAAAAATCACCTTTCTCGCTCTGCGCCTATCCCAGCCGTAATCCGGGATGGTTCTGCCGGGAACTCAAAAACCGTCTTTTGTTGTGTTCAGGATTTTGGCGGCAGGGTATCCAGCAGTTCACGGACCTTCCGGGCAAAGATACTTTCAGGATAGTGGTTTAGAAAATCCGTCAATATGGTGCGTGTTTCCGCCAGAAGCTCCTGTCGGGCCTGGTCAGGAAGAAGCGGCTCTTTCCAAAGCTGAACCTTGACCAATGCCAGCTCATAGTGTGCACGGATGCCGGCATCGGTATCGGTGAACTGCCTGATAAACGCGGTCAGCATTTGTTGTCGCTGTTTGGCATCCTCGGCCCACATGATTTTTTCCAGCAATAGGTTGTCCCGCAATGAGTCATCCTGGGGCATCTCTTTGAGCAATTCGTCCAGTCGCGGCACATATTCGAGGCCGTGCGAATTAAGGATGACAAAGTTTGCCAGGCGGCGTTTTGAGACTTCATCTTCGCCACGGTTTTCTTTGTTGATGAGTTCCTGCAACCGCTTTAGGCGATTTTCCAAATCGCGCAGTTTAAAGGCCGTCATCACTGTTCGGGCCGGCTCCTGAAACGCAGTAAAAATAGAATCCGAGTCGGCTGTCTTTGCCTGGGTTTGAACGGGGCGGTTCAGGTAATCGCGAATCATCGCCAAAGCAACCGCGCATAACTCATCGGCTTTATCAAACTCGGCTTTGGCTGCCTCCCGCATCGCCATGCGCCAGCGGGCTTCAAAGGATTCGGGACTCTGCGGAAATCGTTCATATAACTCCTGCCAGATCAACAGATTGTCATAGAACGGATAATCGCTGTAAAACCGCAGAATCTCGGTGTTTCCGAAATAGCGAACATCGGGGTGATATTCATTGAGAATCGCCTTGAAGTACAACGCAATCGCCACGCGCTTACTGTCGGGCCAGCGTTTCATAAAGACATCGTAGCGGTTAATCAGTTGGCGGCGTTTAGCCTGGTATTTCAGGTCTTCGGGCATTCGCTTTTGAAACCAATCCCATTCGGGCCAGCGGTCATAGGCTAAAAGATTCCGAATTTCCTCTTTCAGCTTTTCCCGCAACAGGATGGGCTCGGTCGGATAAAACTTACCCACCAGAAAACTTCGCAGGGCATCATCTTTGATGATATTGTCAATCGTAGCGGAAACATCATTATCATGGAACTGGACGGCATCTTCGGGATTGTTGTTGGCCACATTTCGCTGATAATCCAATTCCGCAAATCCAATGTGCCGATGAAACACGCCAAATGCAACGACTAACAAAACGAGGCTGAATATCCAAATGAGGCCGGGTTTATAGCGGGTAAAATGGCCAATTCCCAACACCAGTGCCGCCATCACCAGACCGGTTAACCACGCATAGATCCAGGGCGCAAACGAAAACCCCGAGCGCACCGGGTCAATGGTGGAATAGCCGCCCCATATAGCCCAATAGACGAGCTGTGGGGCCATGCACAGGGCGACCGAAATAAACCGCGAGCGAAACCGCAGCGGCCGAGACGCCACCGCCAGACAACTGACCCAAACAAACACGCCAAACAGATGCAGGCCGGCCACGATGATGATCGCAAGAATTAACGGAACACTGTAACGAAAACTCAACAGTTGTGAGACCAGTACGGGAACCGTCGCGATAACGCCCATGAGAGTCCCCAGGACAACGATCTGCCAGGGATATTCATAGATACTAATAGGGCTGACAACATATCGGCCCAGTTGAAATTGGGATGTGTCCAGTAAACCGGTCAGGTCCAGCAACGGCTTGTTCACCAGAAGTGCCTGCCAGAAAACACAGACGACAATAAATATCAGAATCGTCAGTGCCCAGCACCAGAGGACATTGGCGTGGCTGTAATGCAGTGTGGGTCCGGCCGTCATGAACGATTTCGGCGGCGCAGGGGACGTCACTGTCGTTTTTTTATTGTCATCTGCCATTTTCGGACCCTCTGTCAGCCTTTAAAGTCCATGCTTCACTTAGAATCCAACAGTTTGCATACGATTACCAAGTTCCGATAATCATCAAAATCGATAGATTTATGCGTAATATTATACCGAGTCCGCCAAACGGAAGAAAGAAAAAACTTTACCTTGCTCATCCGCGGATGATGTCGGTTATTTTCATGAGGCGGCTGATGTTGTCGCGTTCGGCTTCGCCGAGCTTGCTGTTGATGTACTTGATGGTTTCCTGTGTTTCCGGGATTACGACATGTTCGAGTACGTTTACACGCCGGCGGGTCGATTGTAATTCGATTGCCAGCAACTGGCACTGCTTTTCTTTTTCCGCTAATTCAATCAGGCTGTCGAAAGCGCGTTCCAGCGCCCGCAGCGCAATATCCATCTCGCCGCTGGTCGTGGCAAATCCATAGCAGACGATATCGCCTTCGATTTGCTTGGCCAGGTTGGGGACGCGCACGCTCATGATGCCGGCAAAGCTGATGGCCAGATTGAATTTTTTGGTGGGGACTTCCATAGCGGCGGTGATGTGTTCGGGTTCCATTGTCGCGCGGGCCATCATAAACCGGCGGGTTGTCTCCAGAAGTTCCTGCTCGACACGGCTGCGCAGGCTTTTCAAATCGCGGGCAATCTGCACCAACTGGCGACAAATTTCGTCCCGCTTTTCGCTGAGCAGGCGATGGCCGCGCAGGGCCAGGGCGACCCGCTTTCTCAGCGATAACAATTCCATTCGTGTCGCATTTACGTTCTGAATCATCCCAAAAACCTCATATCAAATATCAAAAATTAAA
>JADHXS010000044.1 GCA_016782835.1 Phycisphaerae bacterium
ATTAACCGTTCCGATGTTTATCGGGACACTGGTTATCTCCATCAGCTTTGCACTGATCGTTGCTTTCCTGCGCGGAACCGTGTGGGACAACACGATTGTCATCTTATGTGTTGCGGGGATGAGCATCCCCTATTTGAGCTTTATCATCTTCGGCCAGTATCTCTTTGCGTACAAGATGGACTGGTTTCCGATTTTTTACGCCCCGGACCAGCCCATGGGGGTCAGCGTGGTTCTGCCTGCCTTGATTGGCATCGTTGCGGGACTCGGCTCGAACCTTCGCTTTTACCGCACGATTATGCTGGATGAAATCCGCAGCGATTATGTCCGCACGGCGTTTGCCAAGGGGCTGACCGCCCGCAAGGTCTTATTCAAACATGTCCTCAAAAACGCCATGATTCCGATTGTGACCAATGTGGTCTTGTCGATTCCGTACCTGATTTTGGGGTCGCTGCTGTTGGAACGATTTTTCGGCATTCCGGGCCTGGGCTATTTGATGATTGAGGCGATTAACGCCCGCGACTTTTTTGTCTTAAACGCGATGACGTTCATATTGGCGCTGTTGATTGCATTCTTTACGTTGTTAACGGATGTTTGTTACGCATGGGTTGACCCGAGAGTGAAATTTGACTGATTTAACGACCACAACTGAAAATTCAAATAAGCCAGTCAAGGGCCGCAGTCTCTGGGCCGATGGCATTCGCCGCCTGCGTAAACGCAAATTTGCGGTGGTGTGTTTTTTCGTTGTACTGGTTTATTTTATTCTGGCCGGGCTGATTTACCTCAACGAAGCCTTCAACTGGAATATTTCCCTGTTCGATTGGCGCGAGTCTGTCGGTCCTTCCTATCAAAAGCCGTGGGCCGAATTCGAATGGACGCCGGAAGAGCAGGATCTTGCCGAAAAAGGCCGGACATTTTTTGGGACGGATTTCCTCGGACAATCCACTTTCCGCAAAATGCTGTATGGTGCCAAGACGTCCATTACCGTTGCGCTGTGTGCTTCCATCATCAGTTTATTGATTGGCGTTCCGTTGGGGGCCATTGCGGGTTACTACCGCGGCTGGGTGGACGATATCGTGGTCTGGCTGTTTACAACGCTGAGTACCATTCCCTATATTCTTTTGGTCATGGCGTTTGCCGTGGTATTACGCGAACGCACCATCTTCGGGGTTGAAATCAAAGGCATTACGGCTATTTACCTGGCGATTGGTTTGACCAGTTGGGTTGGCATCTGCCGGCTGATTCGCGGCGAGATTATCAAACGCAAAGAAAGCGAATATGTATTAGCCGCTCGTGCAATGGGCTGTTCGTCGCTGCGGATTATATTTATCCATCTGCTGCCCAATGTGTTCCATATTATTATTATTAACTTTTCGCTGCGGTTTGTCAGTTTTATTCATGCCGAGGTGATTTTAAGTTTTCTGGGATTGGGCGAAACGGATAAACCAAGCTGGGGGGCGATGATTGACGCGGCGCGGACAGAACTGGCCCGCAATGTCTGGTGGGAAATGGCCGCTGCGACCGTGGCGATTTTCATTATCTCACTGGTGTTGAATATTTTTGGTGATGCGTTGCGGGATTGTCTGGATCCGAAGTTAAGAACCGATTAAAAATAAAAAAGGTAAATTCGACGACCGCGTAGCGGTCAAATAATAATAGCCCCGGGTGGAGTGAAGCGAAACCCGGGGATAGAAATTGTCCCACCATGCAACCGACCCTGAAAGGGTCGAATATTCAACCCCTTTGGGGTTGGGCGGTTTGCGGGGCAACCTGCCCACGGGTTTGGCCATGCGGCCTGCACCCGCGGCTATTGTTATTCAAACCCCTACGGGGTTAAATATAGCTATGAATGAAAATAATAACAATTTGTTATCCATCAGGCACCTTTCGACCTGGTTCTATACCGAACAGGGGCTGGCCAAAGCCGTGCAGGATGTCAGCTTTGATATTCAGAAGGGCAAGACACTGGCGGTGGTCGGCGAAAGCGGCTGCGGCAAAAGCGTCACGGCGCTGTCGGTGATGCGACTGATTCCCTGGCCGCCGGGGAAAATTGTTGAAGGCGAGATTCTATTCGCCGGCGAGTCTTTACGGGAAGTCTCCGAAGACCGGATGCGGCACATTCGCGGCAATGATATCGCCATGATTTTCCAGGAGCCGATGACCAGCTTGAATCCCGTATTTACCGTGGGTAATCAAATTGTCGAAGCGGTCAAACTGCATCAGAAAAAAAGCGGGGCACAAGCACGGGACATCGCAGTCGATATGATGCAAAAGGTCGGGATTGCCGACCCGCAGCGGCGAGTCGGGGAATATCCACATCAGATGAGCGGTGGTATGCGGCAGCGTGTGATGATTGCGATGGCTCTTTGCTGCGGGCCGGAGCTGTTGATTGCCGACGAACCGACGACCGCGCTGGATGTAACGATACAGGCGCAGATTCTCGACCTGTTACGCCAGCTTCAGCATGAAACAAATATGAGTATTGTGCTGATTACGCATGACCTGGGTGTGGTGGCGGAAAATGCCGATGATATTGTTGTAATGTATGCGTCTCGTGTGGCAGAGACGGCCACGGCTCAGCAGTTGTTTGAAAAACCACTGCATCCCTATACGCAGGGGCTGCTGAAATCACTGCCTCGTCTTGGAGAACACAAATCCCGGCTGGATGTCATCGGCGGGACCGTTCCCAATCCGCTCCAATTTCCTTCCGGATGCAAGTTCCATCCACGTTGTCCAATCGGGTGTAACGAGCAAAGGTGTCAAACGCAGGAACCGCCGCTGCTGGATGTTGGCCAAAGCCGCCGTGTTGCATGTTGGTATGCCGAAGGATACGATGATAAATCAAAAATTAAAGCGTAAATATCAAAATTATGGGTTCGGCCTTTGGCCGAGACTTTTTTAGATGATGAATGAAACGTCAAAAAAATTGGTTAAAGTGAAAGACCTCAAAACACACTTCCCGATTTGCGCCGGAGTGTTGAATAAGACCGTCGGTTATGTCAAGGCGGTCGATGGCGTCAGTTTCAGTATTGAAGCCGGAAAAACACTGGGACTGGTCGGTGAAAGCGGCTGCGGTAAAACAACGGTCGGGCGTACGATGGTCCGACTAATCCCGCCGACGGAAGGGACCTTTACGTTCAACGATGAAGCTGTTTTTTCGGCATCTTCAAATCGAATGAAAGCGATTCGCCGGGATATTCAGATGATGTTTCAGGACCCGTACGGTTCTTTGAATCCGCGAATGACTGTCGAAAACATCATCGGTGAAGCGTTAGGGGTGCATCATATTTCCAGCGGTAAAGAGCGGCGGAACCGGGTGATGGACCTGCTGGATAAAGTTGGCCTTTCAGCGGCGCATCTGAATCGTTATCCGCATGAATTTTCCGGCGGACAGCGGCAGCGAATCGGGATTGCCCGTGCATTGGCGCTGGATCCGATGTTCATTATCTGTGACGAGCCGGTCAGTGCGCTGGATGTATCCATCCAGTCGCAGATTATCAATCTGCTTCAGGATTTGCAGGAGCAATTAAATCTGACCTATCTGTTCGTGGCGCATGACCTTGCGGTCGTCGAGCATATCAGTGATTTTGTCGCGGTGATGTATCTAGGCCGGATCGTCGAATATGCCGACCGTGATACGTTGTATGCCAATCCCATGCACCCTTATACGCGGGCGCTGCTGAGCGCGATTCCACAGCCGGCTCCCAATAAAGAGAAACATCGAATCGTTCTTGGCGGTGAAGTTCCCAGCCCATCCAATCCACCGTCCGGTTGTCCGTTTCATCCGCGATGTCCCTTAGCGGAAGAACGCTGCAAAGTGGAGACCCAGCATCTTATACCAAAAGGTGCCGGGGGCAAACAACAGGCGGCTTGCTGGAAAACCTGATAATCATCGAAATATGCGGACAAATCCTACTCGCAATACCATATTGTGATTGACATAGACGTCCGTTTCAGGTAGACTCTATAGATAGAAACGACTTGTTTGGAGCTTATAAGCGTAATGACTTACGAACAGATAGTAGATGTGAGCAACGTAGGCGATATTTTCGTTATTTCATTAAATCAGGCCTCTATCGGGGGGATTGAAGGAATCGAAAGAATTCGTGAAACACTGCGAAGTATTGTACAGGATGAGCAACCCCGCAAGCTGGTTATCGATTTTTCCGCCGTATGTTTTTTTTCCTCACAGATGCTCGGTTTATTGGTCGATCTCTGGCGTCGTATGAAAAATGCCGGCGGGGCACTCTTGATTAGCGGGATTAATCCTTAATTAACACGAGTTTTTAGAATTACCCATTTGGACAAGATTTTTGATTTTTATGAAGATACTGAAGCAGCTATTGCTGCGCTGCGTGCGTTATGACAAATTGGATTTACGCTGGCTCTTCGTTCGTGGAACCGGCGGTACACAACTCTATTTGAAAGGACACAGCGATGCATTTGGATACGCAGTTTTCTGTTTTTATGGTCAACAAACCAGGTGTACTATCTCAAATTCTGAATGAATTGGCTACGGCAAAGATTAACATTGTTGCGATGACAATGATGGATTCGGTTGAGCATGGTGTAATGCGGCTGGTTGGAACCTCTTCGGTGAATATACGAAACGTACTCAATAAAATGAATCAGCAGTTCAATGAAACACAGGTGCTGTGTGTGAATCTGCCCAACCATGCAGGCGCCTTTGCGGATGTTACGAATAAACTGGCCAAAGCGCATATCAATATTTCATATGCGTATTGCACAGCTGGAGCCCGCGGCGGAAGAACGACAGCGGTCCTGAAAGTCGCCGATGTCCAAAAAGCGATGAAAATACTGGGAGACCATGCGGATACAAAGAACACGAAAACCAAAAAAGCCGTCCGCCGTTCACCCGCCTCCAGAAAATAGGCAGGTGCAAAAAGTATAAAGCAATAAGAAAGGGCAGTTCCGGCTACCCTTGGAGTTGTTTTATGGATTTTGCCACCGCTTTGAACTTCCACCGTTGTATAGCCAAACAAACGGCTCAAAAACGATATCAACTGTTTATTATTCGACCGTAACGCTTTTGGCCAGGTTTCGCGGTTTGTCCACGTCGTGGCCGCGAAGAACGGCGGCGTGATAGGCCAGCATTTGTAACGGCACAACCGTCAGCAGCGGCTGGAGTTCCTCCATCGTGTCCGGCACGGTAATCAAATGATCCGCATGTGGCTTGATGTCTTCGTCGCCTTCAGTGGCGATGACAATGGTTCTTCCGCCGCGAGCTCGTACTTCCTGAATATTGCCGATGATTTTTTCATACTGCGAGCATTTAGTCGCGATAAAGACGGCCGGCATGTAGTCGGTAATCAGGGCAATGGGACCGTGTTTCATTTCTGCGGCGGGCAGGCCTTCAGCGTGGATATAGCTGATTTCCTTCAGCTTCAATGCACCTTCCAGTGCCACCGGATAATTAAATCCGCGTCCGAGGAACAGCCAGTTTTCCTTGTTCATATTGGCTTGGGCAATGGCCTTGATAGCATCATTTTGGTCAAGGATTTTTTCGATCTTATTGGGAATTCCCATCAACTCTTTCAAGAGACCCTGTGCGGCATCGGCGCTGAGGTGACGCCGACGTCCCAATTCAATCGCCAGCATAGTCAGCACTGCGACCTGTGCGGTAAAGGCTTTCGTACTGGCGACGCCGATTTCCGGCCCGATTCGCAAATAGACGCCTGCGTCCGTCGTGCGTGCGATGGTTGAGCCGACGACATTGACAACTCCCAGAACCGTAGCGCCGCGTTCCTTGGCCTGTTCGATGGCGGCCAGCGTGTCAGCGGTCTCCCCGGACTGGCTGATGGCGATGACGAGAGTGCCTTCTTCGACAATCGGATTGCGATAGCGGAATTCGCTGGCGTACTCGACCTCACAGGGAATCCGTGCCAGTTGTTCGAACAGAAACTCCCCGACGATACCGGCGTGCCAGGCGGTACCGCAGGCGGTCAGGATGACACGTTTGGTCCGTGTCAGATCCCGCAGCATATTTTGAATACCGCCGAGAATGACCCGGCCGTTTTTGACATCGATGCGACCGTTCAGACAGGTTCGCAGGGCTTCGGGTTGTTCGGCAATCTCTTTTTGCATGTAGTGATCAAATCCTTCCAACTCGATCTGGTCGAGGGAGATTTCGATCTCTTTGAGTTCTTTTTCAACGGTTTTATTCGTAATGGTTTTGGTGGTAAAGCCTTCGTTACTGACACAAACCATTTCATTGTCTGACAGATAAATCGCCTGCGAGGTATGCTCGATAATTGCCGATGCATCAGACGCAAAAACATATTCATTTTTGCCGATACCCAGCATGAGCGGACTCCCCTTTTTGGCGCCGATCATGACACCAGGACAATCCAGGCACAGAATAGCAAGGCCATAGGTCCCGTAAATTTCGTTCAGCGCTTGTTGGACGGCCCACTCAAACCGGTCACAACCCTTTGGAGCGGCGTCGCCGTTCCGATTTTGACTGCGGGCATAAAAATAGCCGATTAGATTGGCAAGTACTTCTGTATCGGTATCGCTTTTGAACTGGCAGCCTTCCTTGATGAGCCATTTTTTCAATGTTCCGTAGTTTTCAATGATACCGTTATGGACCAGGACGATCTTGCCGGTATAATCGACGTGCGGATGCGCATTGATAGTATTCGGTTCACCGTGCGTGGCCCAGCGAGTGTGTCCGATGCCGATGGTTGTCTGCTGGTCCACTTCCGGCAGAATCTCTTCCAGGTTGGCGATTCGTCCGCTGGTTTTATAAATTTCGAATTGATTATCTTTGAGAAGAGCAACACCCGCCGAGTCGTAGCCGCGGTACTCCAGTCGTTTTAAACCTTCGAGCAGGATGGGCTGGGCTGCTTTTTTGCCGAAATACGCTACAATTCCACACATGGCTTCGTCCTTAGATTGAAATCATCACTTTTATAGGCGGTGTTTTTTCATGTTGCGATATTATCGTCAAAATAAAGGGCTCTGTAAAGCAAAAAGGACTGGGTTTGCCGCAAAAGGGCCTTAGGGTCAGATGACGATTTTTTTGAAAAAAACACATTTAATCGACAAATTGGCTAAAATATGCTTGTAAAGTTAGCCCAGTCTAAGTATATTAGACTTATCTAATATCAAAGATGAGATTTGTATGAAAAATTCGGTAAAACTCAGTGCTTCTTTAGAGGACTATCTGGAAGCGATTTATAACCTGTCTGCGGGGCAGACGGTGGCTCGCAGCAAGGATATTGCCCAGGTGCTGGAGGTTTCCTGCGCTTCCGTGACCAGCGCATTGCGAACATTGTCCGACAAGAAATTGGTGAATTACAAGCCTTACGGCTACATCACGCTGACCGAAAAAGGGCATAAAGTTGCCGGCCGGGTTGCCCGACGACACGATATCCTTAAGCAGTTTTTTGCTGATGTGCTGGGAATCGATTCCCAGGTGGCTCACGAGGCGGCCTGTCGGGCGGAACATACCCTCGAACCGGAGATTATGTCCAGGCTCACGACTTTTATCGATTTTTTAACGCAATCTCAAGGCAATCACGAAAACCTGGTTCAGCAATTTCAACATTATTGGAAGACCGCTAATGAAGACTGAAGGGTTTAAAGAAAACTCAGAAACAACAGCTTTGGATGAAGTTCCGGCAGGTCATACGGTTCGAATTGTTCGTGTTGATTCCGGCCATTGCCTGAATAACCGGCTGGCCTCAATGGGACTCTTGAAGGATACGGAGATTACGGTGATTCGAAATGACGGCGCAGGCCAGATTATTGTGGCCGTAAAGAGTTCCAAAATTATCCTCGGCCGCGGAATGAGCCAGAAAATATTTGTCGCACATATTTAAATGTCAATCATTTGTTCGAGTTTTCGGTGAATTCAGACAAACAGCAAAAAAAAATTCTTGTCGGACTGGCGGGCAACCCAAACAGCGGAAAAACAACGGTGTTTAACGCGCTGACTGGCACGCGTCACCATGTGGCCAATTATCCCGGCGTAACGGTTGAAAAGAAAGAAGGGCGGTGTCGTCATCAGGACGCGATGGTTCATGTTGTCGACCTCCCCGGGACATACAGCCTGACGGCCTATTCGACAGAGGAACTTATTGCTCGGCATTTCATGTTTGACGAGCACCCCGATGTCGTGGTGGATATTCTCGATGCCTCTAACCTTGAACGTCATCTTTACCTGGCGACACAACTAATGGAGATGCAGGTTCCGCTGATACTGGTTTTTAATATGTCCGATGTTGCGAAAAGCAAAGGTCTTGAATTTGATATCAAACAGATGGAAATTTTACTCGGGGTGCGGATTGTGCCAATGGTTGCCAGCAAAAAAAAGGGTGTCCATGAACTGCTGGATGTCATTCTTGAAGTGGCCGGTCAAAAAAGCAAGACGCTGAAGGTTCATTACGGAGCGGAGATTGAGGAAGAACTGACAAAAATCGAAGCCCTGCTTGGCCGATCCAATGAAACGTTCCACGCAAAATACCCCATTCGATGGGTTGCCATTAAACTGCTTGAGGCCGATACCGAAGTTTCCGGCTGGGTTCAAAACGTTGCCGTACAGCGGCAGGTTTCTGCGAGCCGGGAGCATTTGAATACCATTTTCGGCGACCGGGCGGATATTCTGATTGCCGACCGCCGGTATGGTTTTATTTCCGGAGCGTGTCAGGAAACGATTAAGGATACCGTTCAGATACGCCATGACGTTAGTGATAAGATTGACGCGGTTTTGACAAACCGGCACTTGGGATTACCGATTTTTGGTATGTTGATGTATCTGGTGTTTTACTTAACTTTTAAAGTCGGCCAGTATCCGATGCACGGCTTAGAGTATTTTTTCGGCTACCTGTCGGCGCAAATCTGTCATGTCTGGCCGCAGGGAACAATGCCCGCTTTACAGTCACTCATTGTTGACGGCGTCATCGGCGGCGTCGGCGGGGTCGTCGTTTTTCTGCCGACGATTTTGATTCTGTTCCTCGGTATCGCATTTCTCGAAGATACCGGCTACATGGCCCGCGCCGCCTTTGTCATGGACCGCATTATGCACAAAATCGGACTGCACGGCAAAAGTTTTATCCCCATGCTGATTGGCTTCGGCTGTTCGGTGCCCGCGATCATGGCTACGCGCATTCTCGAGAACCGGCGCAATCGCCTGGCGACGATGATGGTCATTCCGTTGATGAGCTGCGGGGCACGCATTGCGATTTACGCACTGTTCGTGCAGGCGTTTTTCCCGAAATCCCTGCAGGGGCCGATGATGATGCTGATTTACGTGATTGGAATTCTGCTGGCGATTGTCTGTATTCAACTGCTGCGCAAAACACTGCTCAAAGGCGAAACTGTGCCGTTTGTGATGGAATTGCCGCCGTACCGGATGCCGACGGCTAAAGGCCTGCTCATTCACATGTGGACCCGCGGCTGGATGTATCTGCAAAAGGCCGGAACCGTCATTCTCGTGATTTCAATTATTCTATGGGCGGCGATCAGCTACCCCAAGCCCACCGCCGGGGAGCTTGCCGGATTGAGCCGGCACGAGCAGCAGAGTATTACGCTGCAGCATTCCGTTGCCGGGTGTGTCGGCAGGGCGATGGAACCGGTCATCAAGCCGCTGGGTTTTGACTGGAAGATTGGCACCGCGCTGATTGGCGCATCCGTCGCCAAAGAGGTGTTTGTCTCGCAGTTGTCGATTATCTATTCACTCGGCGACACCGCCGACGAGACCGAAGCCCTCCAGCAGCACCTGCGGGCCGATTATACCCCGTTGCAGGGATTCTGTGTGATGCTCTTTTGCCTGAGTACCGCGCCGTGCGTAGCGACGGTCGCCATCACCCGAAAAGAATCCGGCACATGGAAATGGGCCGCATTCCAATACCTCGGCCTAACCCTCCTGGCATACATCATAACCCTCGCCGTCTATCAAGCCGGAATGTTTTTGGCCCATGTTTTTTGAAATATAGCGTGTTGCTATAGGATTGATGAGTAAACACGCTTTTGGTTACATTATTTGCAAAGGTCCTTTTCCGACAGAAAAAGTTATTTGTTTTGGTAAAGGATCACCATGTTTAGATTTTCTACTATATAAATACGTAAGCACCCCAATGTCCCCCTCTTTTACTTCAAATTCTGATGATGTCTCAGCTTCACCTTTGTTCGACCAAGCATGAATTCGATGTTTATCGGGCTTCAATGCGAGTTTAAATTCCTTAAATGTGTGCTGCGTGCCCACGTTAAAATATTCAGAGATAACGAGTTCCCCATCAACTTCGACTGAAATATCAACGTTCTTTATTGCAAAACTTTGATTACTGACGTAAAGAGAAAATTCTTCGTTCTCGTCAAGCAATTCGCTGTTGATGCGTGCAATATTATTATCTTTACAGCCGCAGAGAAATAAAGATATGCATATCAATAAAAATATTGCTGGAGTTTTCATCATGAGCCGCCTGATTAAAGCTTTTCGATTTCTTTTGCTAGGGCTTTGAGGAGATTTTTTTCTTCGACGACGGCGATTTTTTTTCCGTTTTTGTAGAGGTATCCTTTTCCTTCTGCGGCGCAGACGGCGATGTCGGCGTCGGCGGCTTCGCCGGGGCCGTTGACGACGCAGCCCATCACGGCGATATGCAGCGGCTTATCGACATTGGCCAATAATCCTTTGACTTTTTTGGCGAGGCTGACCACATCGATTCGACACCGGCCGCAGGTGGGGCAGACGACGAGCTGCGGCCTCTGTGTTTGTTCCAATCCCAATGACCGCAGAATCGCCCGGCCGATATGGATTTCCTGCACGGGGTCTCCGGCGATACTAACGCGAATTGTATCGCCGATGCCCTCTGCCAGCAGTGTGCCGATAGCCACCGATGACGGAACCAGCGCATCTTCCGGCAGGCCCGCATGAGTCAGTCCCAGGTGCATCGGATATTCAAAGGCAGCGGCAATCGCCCGGTTGACCTCAATGGTGCGGACGGTGTCGGCGCTTTTGGCGCTGAGGACGAGATTCTCAAAGCCGCACTTTTCAAACAGCCGGACATAACTTTTCAGTTCTTTGAGCATCAGGGCGGTGCGCTGGGATGCAGGTACATCGCTTTTAAGGTCGCGGATGCTGGCCTCATTGACGCCGACGCGAATGGCAATCTTGTGCGCCCTGGCGCAGTCGATAATGCGCTTGATGTCTTTCGGGTCCTTGACATTGCCGGGATTGAGGCGGATTTTCGCGGCGCCGCCTTCGATGGCTTCAATCGCGCGGGCGGCGGAAAAATGGATATCCGCCACGATGGGCATCGTTACCTTGGCGACGATTTTCGCCAGCGCCTCGGTATCCGCTTTGGTCGGCACGGCAATGCGCACCATCCCGCAGCCGGCGGCTTCGAGTTGGCGAATCTGCCGGACGCAGGCATCGACATCCGTCGTGAAGACCTTCGTCATCGTCTGCACAACGACCGGGTGTTTGGCACCGAGTTTGATCGAACCGACCGTTACCGTTTTTGTCTTTCGTCGTTTCATGGGAAATCAGTTACCAGTCATCAGTTATCAATTTGTAGAAAAGCTTAGCTTCTGTCGCCCCTTCGGGGCTTGAAGGGGAGGGAAGCCCTCTTTTCCGGGGGTTTACACCCCCGGCTACTATATTGCATCCCTTCGGGATTACCTTTTCCGCAGAGCATCATCTATCCCTTCGGGATTACCTTTTCCGCAGAGCGTTCCCCCTCGGATGGCGGGTTCTGCCGTCGCTGGATTCCCGCCTTCGCGGGAATGACAGGGGGACTTGAATCATCAATTTAAAGATTCTATCTTGTCTTGCATTTGTTTACAACTTAAAATACAATCGTTTTGCTTGGCTGATGAGGATCTCATGGGTGTTATACGCATTTTATTGTGGATTTTAATCATTCTGTCGCTGGTCTTTGTTTGTTGGCGGCGCTACAAAAGGGGCCAATTCATGGCGATACTCTGGGTTATTGTGGGGATGGCGTTGGCGGTTTATATAGGGCTTGGGCTGATGCTGTTTTTTGCCCAGTCGCGGATATTGTATCAGCCCTGGCGTGACGTAGCCTTGACGCCCAAAGATGCGGGGATGGATTATGAAGCCGTAACGCTGCATACTGCTGATGCCTACGCAATTGCCGGCTGGTATATTCCGGCCGAAGACGGCAAAGGAAAGTGGACCGTTCTTTTCTGTCACGGCAACGCCGGGAACATTTCGCATCGCCTGGATACGCTTAAACTGATTCATGATTTGGGCCTGAATTGCCTGATTGTGGATTACCGCGGTTACGGCGCAAGCGGCGGCAAACCCACCGAACAGGGCACGCTGCTGGACATCAGGGCCGGATGGGATTGGCTGGTTAATGACAAACAGATAACGCCGGGGCGTATCATTCTCTTTGGCCGCTCTCTCGGTGGAAGCATCGCGGCGATTGTTGCCAAAGACATCAATCCTGCGGCCGTGATTCTTGAAAGTTCATTTACATCGTTTGTTGATATCAGCAAACATTATTATCCGTTCCTGCCGGTCAGACTGTTCGTGCGGTTTGATTACAACACACGGAAGGCAGTGAAGGAATTGAATTGCCCGGTTCTGATCATTCACAGTCCCGACGACGAGATTATCCCTTACAAGTTTGGTCAGCAAATTTTTGAGGCGGCGTCCGAACCGAAGTTATTCCGTGATCTCAAGGGCGGACATAATGAAGGCTTCTATGAGAATGCCGAGTTATATAAGCAAATTTGGCAGGATTGGATTGACACTTTAAAAGTGCCTGACGACACCCACGACCACAGCCTGAATTTGACAGTTCCTTGACAGGATTGGCTCGAACGCATCGTTTTCCGGCTGAAGGCGAACGACGGCCGCGTCCTTAAAAAACCGTTTCAGCGTGGCATTTTCTCCATTGTCCAGCAGAACGATGACAAGCTGCCCGTTGTCGGCGGTTGCTGCGTGTTTACAGATAACATAATCGCCGTCGTTGATACCGGCGCCTGTCATGCTTTTTCCGCAAACCCGGAGCGCAAAAACATCTCCGCGGTTTCCGAAGACTTCCCCTAACGAAAATGGCTGGCTTTCCTCGATAGCATCAATTCCGTATCCGGCTGATACGCGCCCCCGCAGATAGATTCCCTCTAAAGCCGGGGTTTCACTGTTTCGCTCAAATTGAACGGATTGCTCAAGCAGTTTTTCGCCGCGGTCGGTGAGTTTCAAACAGCGAGCCTTGCCCGTGGATTGGGCCAGCAGCTTTTTTTCGCGAAGGGCGGCGATGTGTTCGTACGCGGTGGCTCGACTTACGTTGAGTGTCTGGGCGAGTTCCCCAATCGTTGCTAAATAGCATTGGTTCTGTTGAAAGGTTCCAATTTGCTGAAGGACCTGGAGTTGTTTTGGGGTGATGACTGCTTGTGGGCTGATTAGCGGACTGGCCATCCTGAATTTTCTCCTCACAATGAGAGTGGACGTTTTCGTGTTCGATGGGTAACGCACAGGCGATATCTGTCAGTCTCTCCGGCTGTACTGTGGCTCCGATAATATCGGCAATTGCATTCAGAACTTTGCCAAGCGGGGACACAGGTTCTTGTGGTTGATTCAACGTACCGAGTTCTTCAGCGTATAATTCACTGGTGTAATCACCGCCGGGGCCAAACTTGCATAACGGAATGTCCATTCTTTTGTTTTTAAAACGATCCATCGTTCCATCTCACAAAAATGATTGATTGTATGTCTTACACGTAAAACTATCTATCGGCAAACCTATGTCAAAAACCCAAACAAAAACCGAACAAAATGCAGAAAATTTTCCGGGGAACAGATAACGCTATTAAGTCAATAGGGTTATCAATTAAAAAAAATCAAGGGAAAACATGCAGACAGAACCTGTCCGTAAAAAGTATAAGCAGATGCAATATGACTTGAAAATAAAGATATAAAAAGTAAAAAAAAAGACCGCCCGCACTTCGCAGAAGGAGGAGGAAGTCGGTGAACTTCCCAGGGCTACTGAAGTTACGGGCGGCAGAAGGAGCTTTCAAGTTTAAAAATACCGCCGTTAACATGACCACTGGACTAAGAAGCCACGCGCATACGCCTTGCTAACGTAATTTTGATTATACTGATTTACAGTTTTGGAAGCAAGCTAAAAAATAAAAAAAAACAAATTAGAAAAGCACGATAAAGGGGCAAGGATACCTATTTATGGAGATAACAAAATAAAAACATAAGGGGTTAGTATATAGATGCTTAGTTAATTCCTGATTGGGGTTTTATACCGAGCAAATTTAAATACGGACTTACAGTATCCGGATCAGTTTTTTAGGGTCTACGGCCAAGTCCGGCATCAGGGTTTGAAGGTCTTTGATAAAACGCTGCCCGTCCTGCCAATAACCTGCTGTGGGCTTTAGTCCGTCACACATTTTGCAGAAAAATCGATTCAGTGATTCCATCAGTACTTCTCGCAGGTATTTGCTGGCCATAGAGGCAAGACAAACCGGAAGATATTTTGTGTCCGCTTTGATGCAAAAATGAATCCGCATGGCCTTTCCGTTACCGGCTAATTCATAACTGCTCCTTTTTTCGTCCTGCCGGATGACTGAAAGCCCAAATCCCGGAAACATTCGTAACAGTTCCTGCTGGTAATTAACCCGTCCGCCCTGACGGTCAACCACCACCTGCACCATTTCATGGCTTGTTGCTTTTTCCAGTGCTTCCAGCACCAGTGAACACAATTCCGTAAATAATACCCGGCTTTTGTTTTTGACATTTTCGACCCGGTCATTATAAAATCCCACATCCAGGCATCGGCTATGAATGCCTAAAAGACACATGCGGTTTTCAACCAGAGTCCGCCGTAACACGCCGGAAGCGATGAGCAGGTCTTCTCCCTGATGTTCGAGGATTTGTTCTTTGAGCGTTTGGTACCAGGCATAGTCTTTGATTCGCCCGGCACAATTCGGACAAAGCAGGTCAACGAGTTGTTCGCCGTTTGCGATTGGGTGGTAGCTGTCGTTCGAAACAGCTCCCAGACAGGCATGGACGGTTCGTTTCAGGTGTTTGATGCCGCTGCTGCGGCTGTAGGCTTTTTTGCTGTCGGTAATCAGCAATCGTCCGGTCAACCCCTTTTTCTGATTTGATACGGCCGTGTGCAAAACAGCCCACAAATCAGCGCGCAGCAATTCATCCGGCAACTGAAACACCGCACTGGAGACCACCAGCGGACCCAACAGCGGCCCATAGCCCGCCTCATCTATACCAACCAATATCGCCATCACTCATCCTTGTCTGGGGTTTTACTCAATTTAAATGCCAAGCTTAACATAATGCAGTGCTGGCCTCAGAGTCAACTGAAAAACAGAAATGAGGTCGCCTTAAAAAGACAAACAGAATCCTGAATTATTTTTTAGGTTTTTCTGTGAAATCAGCATATTTATTTTGCAAACAGAACGATATATCGCATATAATTCCGTATAGCGTTTCCTTGTGTATTTATATGTAAATATTCAGGAGTGTCAGCAATGACAAAGCCGGAAATCATGACAGTACAGGAAGTAGCGGATTTTTTGCGGGTTTCGGAACGGACCATTTATGACTGGGCCACGCATGGGGTCATTCCCTGCGGCAAGCTGGGCACAACGTGGCGATTCAAGCGTTCAGAGGTTGAAAAATGGGTCGATGAACAGCTTTCAACACCTTCCAAAAAGAATGTGACATTTTCTCCGATCAACCTGAAAGACATTCTCAACCCGGCCCATATCACCCTCATGGAAACGGACAGCAAAGACGCGGCCTTGATGCAGATGCTGGACAATTTGGACCAAACCGATGCCGTTACGGATAAACAGGCGATTATGGAAGGAATTTTTCAGCGTGAAAAACTCATGAGTACCGGAATCGGACTGGGTATCGGGATTCCGCATGTTCGCATGGACGGCATCGAAAATTTACTAATGGCGGTCGGCATCAGCACGCTGGATATTACGGATTATGAATCCCTGGACGGGCAGCCGGTTCGGTTGATTTTTATGATTCTGGCAGGAAAGGACCAGCATACCCTGCATATCAAAACCATGGCGGCGATTGCAGCTCGCCTCAAAAATCCGGTTCTCCGGGAAATGCTGATTCAGTCACGTGACACGGAAACGATTTATAACCTCTTGACGGAAGGGGGACGATAATGCCCTCGGGGTTTGCAGATATTCATCTTGGTATCTTAATGCTGCTGGGCATCGGTGTTTTGGGAGGCGCCCTCGGAGCATGGTTCTTCCAAAAGATTCGTATTCCGCAGGTGGTCGGCTATATCACCTTCGGGATTCTGATTGGTAAGAGCGGTCTGAATGTACTACATGGTGAGGATATTGAACAGCTTCGCTCTTTTACGTGGTTCGCTTTGGGAATTATCGGTTTTCTGGTTGGCGGCGAACTGAAGTTTGAGACGTTTAAACAATACGGCAAGCAGTTCGTTCAAATCCTGCTTTGGGAAGGACTGTTGGCTTTTTTCATCGTTGCTGTGATGACATTTGGTGTTGTTTATTGGGTCACACACAGCATTTCGGCTTCACTGGCGGCGGGAATTGTTTTTGGTGCCATTGCTTCGGCGACCGACCCGGCTTCAACAGTCGAAGTACTGTGGGAATATCGTGCCCGGGGGGTTCTGACCACTACGATCATTGCGATTGTTGCCCTGGATGACGCTCTGGCCATGACACTTTACGGCATAGGAACCAGTTGTGCCGAGATGCTTATTGGGCAGGGCGGCTCAATTCTAAAAGAGGTTCTGCGAATTATCATTGAATTGGGCGGTTCGGTGTGTTTTGGACTTCTCGGCGGCTCGATTATGGTGTTTTTCCTTCGCTATGTCCACCAGAAACAGGAACGTATGCTGGCGATCGGTGTCGGGATGCTCCTGTGCGTTATTGGTCTGGCCAGTGCGCTGAAACTGGATGTCATTTTGGTCACGATGGCGATGGGAATGCTGTTGGTGAATCTGACTCCGCATCGAAGTGAAAAATTACTGACGGTTGTCAGAAGTTTTGCCGTTCCGATCTATGTGATGTTTTTTGTTCTGGTCGGAGCCCGGCTCCAAATTGCGAATATGCCCGGCTGGATGTGGGCGATTGTGGCCCTCTATGTCATCGGACGAAGTTCCGGAAAAATGCTGGGGTGTTTTGTCGGAGCCAAATTATCGGGCGCATCAGAGTCTGTGCAGAAATACAGCGGTCTTGGCATTTTTGCACAGGGCGGCGTGGCTATCGGTTTGTCCATTATGGCCAGCCAGCATTTGGGAAATATTCAGATTACGGATGAATTTTCGCTGGGTGATTTAATTATTTCAGGCGTCACGGCGACGACTTTTATTGTCCAGATTATTGGTCCGGCGATGGTTAAACTCAGCATTCGTTTGGCCGGTGAAAATGACCGGAATATTACAGAAGATGATGTGATAGATAGACTTAAGGTCTCCGATGTGGCGCTGAAGGATGTTGGTCTTCTCTATGAAACCGACCCGATTGGCAAAGCCGTGCAGCGGTTCTCTGAAAGTGAAAATATGGCATACCCGGTCGTCAATGCCGAGGAAAAATTAGCCGGTATCTTGACATTGACCCAGTTAAAGGATATACTGCTCGACAGCGACTGTTGGGCATGGATGGTTGTTGCAGATGTCCTGGTTCCCGGGATGTGCAGTGTACCGGAGTCGATGGCCCTGAAGGAAGCGATTGAATTGATGGAAGACAGTGGCTCCGAACAGTTGCCGGTAGTACGGAGTGCTGAAGACGGAGTTTCAGCCGGGATTTTGGACCGAAGGCACACCCGAAAAATCATCGAACAGGAGATGATTCGCATCCAGGCAGTGGTTTAAGATGGAAGGCTCTTTAAAAAATTTAATATAAATGATAGATACAGAGGGGAGGAGACGAACAAAACCAGAACAAATTTCTTCTCATCACCCTCCTCCGAAGCCAGGTTCGCCCAGCGAATCTGGCTTTTTTATTGCGCATTGTGTTGAGCGGCTTTACAGACCAACTACGTTGATAAAAAAACGGGGTGCAGCCAGACTCAAGGATGGCGGTAAGTTCGAATGAATACCGGAGGTGGGACTTGAACCCACACCCTGTTGCCAGGACGGGATTTTGAATCCCATTTGTAAATTCCGTAAGCTAATTATAAATAAAGGACTTAACGAGAATGATCTAACTGTCTTTGCCACTGGCTTAGCCATTTGCCTGAATGAACATCCTGAACTGAAGCAGGTTATTGAAATATGGACTCAGTTGTCGGATAAAATTAAAAAACTGATACTGGATTTATGCAAACTGAATGATGAAAAATAACGGGACATGTTGAAATCACAACAAAAGTCTCATATTCTTTTTTGTTTTCTGCCAATTGGAATCTTCAACGGGCCGGCATGTTCTTGTTTGATATACAGCAACGAAGCCCACGGGATCGTTACACCACGGTAAAACAGGCACACTTTCAAAATGGTATGACCCATTCCGTATTTCCCGGTGGCGTGATGGTGCAGTTTACCCACCGCTTCCATCTTCTTCGCCCGCTTGAGCGTCTGTGTATCGTCGATAATGAAAAACAGATGTTTATCTTTTTTGG
>JADHXS010000045.1 GCA_016782835.1 Phycisphaerae bacterium
GAACTCTTTTCAAATATTGAGCCTTTGTCTGTTAATTTGCCAAATCAGCATGATGCATTTCCATATGTCACGCCTGATGAATCGGAACTATTTTTCTGGACAGAAGAAGGTATTTGGAATGCCCAGATTGTCAAAGACCCATGGGAAGAATGCATCAAGCAGATCCAAAAGGCGATAGAACATGATCAAAACGCTTTGGATGAGATAGAAAAAGCATTGAGCGCAAAATACAAGGCGATGGAAGAACTCGATAAACTTCTGGAGGCGGTTGACGATTATTCCGGCTTAACAAAATCTGATGTTCTTAAATCCCTTGCCAAGTTAAGAATGGCAATTAATGCCGAGGAAAATTCAAAACAAGACATTCAAAGAAGCATTGAGGCCTTAGAAGCAGTACTTGAGCTTTTAAATCCTTGAGGTGAACGCGAAAAAATTCTTTTTAAATACCCGTTTTTTGATTAAAGGCCGTATCTAAGATGTTTTTCATAGTCGATACGGCTTTTTTTAACGATTCTATGGACAAACTTGTCCAAATTGACGAAAATATACCGAAAAGAATCTTGGTTCGAAGAATAAATTCAAAGGAAAAAGCGAAAACCGGCTATTGACAGCAAAGATGTCGTCGCGTTTATGGTCAACATGATTGACCGTGCAGCAAAAGAACATCGGGCATGACATGATTGTCTGATGAATAATTTAGAAAACCGGAATACGAATAGTGAAAAAATGGATTAAGTATATTCTGGCTTGTGCAATTTTAGTTTTTCTCGTGATTTATTTATTAAAACATCGAGAGCAGTTAGGTGTTTTACGTACAATACGGCCGTTCCAATTTTTTATTGTATATTGTCTGCTTGCTCTGGGAACACTCAATAATTCCCGGATGACACAAATTCTCATACGTTCTTTCCAGGTTAATATCTCGCTGGTGGAATCGCTGATGCTTCAAAACGCGATGCGGCTGTTGAATTTGGCACCGATGAAAGCCGGCATGCTGTTTCGTGTGAACTACCTTAAAAAAAAGTACGATCTGGGGTATACCCATTCGATTAGTATTCTGGTATATCGTTTTTTGTTGACGGCATTTATGGCGGGTGTTGTCGGGCTTATGGGTGTCGGTTGGCACCTTAGAAATTTCAGTCAGTCGGATACGATTTTAGCAGCTTTTTTTGGTGCATTTATTGTATTGTCCCTGCTTGGCATGTTTGCCCCGCTTCCTCAATTACAGGAAAGTTCGATGTGGGGTAAAATCATCAATAAACTTTTTTTGGGACGCGAACGATTATCGGGTAATAAATCGTTGAATATTTCATGTTCGATTCATCTTTTTGTTGTGTTTATTCTGACCGGAATGCGGCTTGCTTATATTTACAAGATGACCGGTTATGAGATTTCCATGTCAGGTGTTTTTGTGCTGGGGGCAGTCGGGTTCGGGGCTACGATTTTGGCCATTACCCCGGAAGCATTGGGTATCCGGGAGGTTTTGTTGAGTTCCAGTGCGGCCCTTTTAGGGCTTCCCTTTGAGACGGGAATTATGGTTTCGATCTTTGATCGGGCAATGGTGCTGCTGTGGACATTTATTGTCGGCACAGGGAGTCTGGCGTGGTTTGGGTATAGATTTTCGCGTGGGGAACGTATCGGCGATACTAAACAGCATACGGATTTTTTAGATTCTCGAGAAGATGGAAGATAAAACGCATAAATTAAACTTTTTAATCAGTGGGGCGGCACTTTCCGGCAATAAAGGCGCTATGGCCATGGCGTGGGTGACGGTTGAGCAACTCAGGCTGATGTATCCGGATTGCCAAATTGCTTTGTTGAGTAAATATCCTGCGCAGGATAAAGCGGCATGTGAAAAAATAGGAGTGAAATTAGTTCCAGCCTCGCCGGGCAAGCTTGTTTCCGTAACTGCTTTACGGTCTTTACTGAGTTGCTTTTTGCGAACATTTCTTTCGGTGAGCTGGTTGTATGATTCGATACTTAAAGCCTACTGCCAGGCAGATTTAATCTTGGATATCGGCGGAATCACCTTTTCGGATGATCGTGACTGGCGCGGCAGAGCATTGAGTGTCGGCTGGCTTTTGCCCGCGGCAGCAGTCCGAAAACCGGTCATCAAGTTGTCTCAGGCAATCGGGCCGTTTCAACGCTTTTCGACGCGATTTTGGGCTAAACGGTTACTCAATCGATGTCCGATTCTAATTACGCGAGGACGGGGGAGCGAACAGAATGTTCACCAATTACTTCCGGGGAAATCGCAGATTTATCGACACGACGATGTGGCATTCTTATTAGAATCCGCCTCAGATGAAACCGTAAAGGCGTATCTGGCCCAACAGCAAATTCCGCTTGGGGGATATATCGGCATCAGTCCTTCCGCGGTGATTGACCGTAAGGCCCGCAAGCAGGGAATACGTTCGGAGTATCACGAATCCTTGATAGGTTTGATGAAACATATTCGCCGGACACGGAACTTACCCGTTGTAATGATTCCGCACGCATGGCCTCAATCCGGCAGAGGACGCGAGGATATGGAGTTGTGCCTTGAGTTCTATCGCGAAATGGGTGAGCCTCAGGGTGTTTTTGTGGTTCAGGATGACCTGGACTGCCGGATGTTGAAAGGGATCATTGCTCAAAGTGACGTCTTCATCGGCTGTCGTTTTCATTCAATGATAGCAGCCGTCAGCAGTTTAGTCCCCACAATGGTGATTGGCTGGGGGCATAAATATAACGAAATTATGGAACGTTTTGATTTACGCTCGTTCAGTGCCGATTTTACACAAAATGACGTTTTGCTTCTTTGCGGAAATTTTGATGATTTATACGATCATCGGCAGGAATATAAAAAATCGATGACAGAGAAACTTCCTGAAATTTTGAATTCGGCCCGGCAAAATTATCAACTTGTTCGTGGTTATATAGACCAAAATATTGTCCAATGAAAGAAAATACCTGCGAAACGGATAAAAAGCATATTGGCTCTGTTGTCAAGAACAACCTGTGTTGTTTTTGCGGGACCTGCCAAGCGGTTTGTCCCATTGAAGCGATCACGATGGATTGTTCCGGCTCCTTTCCTGTGCCGATTGTTGATGTGTCGCGATGTACGCAATGCGGTCTTTGTCGAAGTGTTTGTCCGGGGCATGAGGTTGATTTACAGGCGATCACGAAGGATTTTCTGGGACAAGCCTATGACCGTCCGATGACCGGTTTTCATCTGGATTGTTTTACCGGAGCGGTTTGTGATGAACATCTGCGTTCTCAGCGCACCAGCGGGGGATTAGCCAAAGAGATTGCGATTTGGGGCCTCGAAAATAAACGATGGGATGCCGTGGTGGTGAGTCAGTTCAGTAATGAAGGATTTTGCCGAACAAAAACAACGCTGGCGGCTACGGTGGAAGAAGTTGAACGGTCCGCCGGCAGTTTATATTGCCCGGTTACCTGTGGAACCGTTATTCGTCAGATTGAAAAAAAGAATGGAACAGTGTGTTTTATAGGGCTTCCCTGTCATATTCAGGCATTGCGGAAAGCCCAGCAGGTTTTGCCGTGGCTGCGGGAAAAGGTTTGTTTTACCATAGGGTTATTTTGCTCGGGTACACCCGGTGTTGATGCGACCCGCTTTTTTCTGAAGTCGCATCACATCGATCCGAACAGTGTTGAATTGATGGTGTATCGTTCGGCAGGTTGGCCGGGGCAAATTCAGGTGTGTCTAAAAGATTCGGATGTTCTGCATTGTTTCCCGCGCGGCAAAGCCAACACTTTTATCAATCATTTAAAATTTGCGACGGCATTTCATCACGGCGGCGCATTTTTTCATCCTCGCTGTTCATTATGTCCCGATTATTTCGCGGAATTGGCGGATATCAGTCTTGGTGATGCGTGGAAGCTGCATCTGGATGCTGAGAGCGGGGGATGGAATACGGGATTGGTTCGAAGCCGATGTGCGGAGCAGATTATGCGGGAATTGCAACAGGCCGGAAGAATTGTATACAATTCAATTGGAACTGAACAGCTTTTAAAGAGTCATAAATCAAGCATCCAAATGCGAAAAAATTTGCTTTCGGCCATGAATCTCCATACCCGTTTGGGATTTCAAAAACCGATTTTTACGGGACAGCCAAAAGGAACAAGCAATTTTCTGTTAACCCTGCTATGTCGGATTCAGTGGTTCTGTAAAAAACGTGCAAAAGCTCAGGCACATTGGAACGGCTTGTGGGTATTTACGTTTATTGTGTCTTTTATCCAAAAATTGAACAATTTCATCGTTCAAAGAAAAGAAGCTTAAACAGGGTGAAGGAATATTGGACTTTCCGAAGGAAAAACGATATAATAGTAACATATTTATCCGTTTTAAATTTTGAATTAGAGTAAAATAAACCACGTACTGACCATGCAACGTGACGGTAAAAATGAAAGCCTGAGGTTATTGCATGAAGCTGATAATTCAAATACCGTGTTATAATGAGGAAAAAACGCTGCCGGAGGTCATTGCCGACCTTCCGAAGGAACTGCCGGGTGTTGATGCCATCGAATATCTGGTGATCGATGACGGCAGTGCGGACCGTACGATTGAGGTCGCCAAAGAGCTTGGCGTCCATCACATTCTGCCGCTTGGGTCCAATCAGGGGCTGGCGACCGCTTTTCTGCGGGGATTGTCGCATTGTCTGCAATTGGGAGCGGATGTGATTGTCAATACGGACGGCGACAATCAATATGACGGCCATTGTATCGGGGATTTGATTAAGCCGGTCGTCGAAAAGCGTCTCGATGTCGTCGTAGGGTCCCGCCCGATAGAAGACATCGAGCATTTTTCATTTCTCAAAAAGCGGCTCCAGCGCGTCGGCAGTTATATGGTCCAGCAGTTTTCAGGCACTCAAATACCCGATACCACCAGCGGCTTTCGCGCCTATTCCGCCGAAGCGGCCATGAGACTGCATGTTTTCAACCGTTATACCTACACCCTGGAAACCATCATCCAGGCCGGTCACATGAACATGCGAATCGGACATGTGCCGATTCAAGTCAACGCCAAGACGCGAGAATCCCGGCTGATTTCATCCATCCCCAAATATATCCGCCGCTCAACATCAACTATCCTGCGTTCGTACATGACGTATAAGCCGTTACGGACCTTTGCCTACGTTGCTTTCGTTCCCGGTTTCATCGGAATAATTCTTTGTTTACGATTTTTATATTATTTTTTGGCTGGCAGCCGCAGCGGGCATATTCAATCATTAATTCTGGCCGCAATTCTCCTGATTCTTTCCTTTTTGTTGATTCTTTTGGGGATTTTATCCGACCTCATCAGCGCCAACCGTCAGTTAATCCAGGAGGCCTTGTTTCGTATTCGATTGCAGGAATATCGAAAAGCAAAAGGGGAAAACGCATAATCGAGTAAAGACAGGAACTCACTATGTCCAAATCCGGCCGTAAAAAAAAACACGCTTCCGCTCAACAGCCTGATGCTAAGTCCCATGTTAAAACAAGCCAACAAATAAAAGGGACTCAGGGCAAAGAGGCGGGCAAGACCTGGATTCAACGCCCATGGCTGTGGGGATGTTTATTGGCGCTGGTTCTGGTTTCTTTTGGAACCTATAAAGCATGGACACTCTACGGGGTCTATCCGATTCCCAATCCGGATTTCCCGGGATTCATCGGCATCGGAAAGACCTTATTACGTTTTGAAATTCCCACCGATTTTAAGCGTGCTCCGATGGTCGGAATTTTTCAGGTCCTCCTGAGCAAGCTGTTGGATACGGATTCCCCCGAACTTTCGGCGGGGTGGCTTTTAAACGCAATTTTGAGCGTTGCCAATATTGTATTGGTGTGGCAGATTGGGCGGCAATTCATCGGCAAAGCCGCGGCTTTTTTAGCCATTGTCGCAATGCTGAATCCCTGGGTATTGCGTTCGCAGGTCAATCCGATTGCCGAAACAACCATGATCTTTTTCATCATGAGCACATTTTATTTCATGTTTCGCCGAAGTCGCTGGGTCTATGTGTTCGCTTCTGTTGCGGCACTGGTAAGGTATGAATGTGCTGCGCTGATTTTTATCGCATTCCTGATGGATATGATATTAAGAAAACCAATGCGTCAGCGCCTAAAGTCGCTCATGTATGCGGCGATTGCATCGATCCCATTCCTGCTCTGGATGCTGGGCACTTATTTGAAATGGGGCAAGGGAACCGGCGGCGATAAAAGCCACTACCTCAGACACTATGGCCACGGGATGGTGGGGTGGGATTTTGTCCGGATGTTATGGGATGCGGCATTCGGTGTTTTAACCGTCTGGCCGGACTATATAAAATCAATCTTCGACGCAAACACGCTGACGCTGTTGAATCAGTCGCTCGCGGTTATCCTGCTGATGACCGCACTCATCTATGCGATATGGAAACGGCAGTGGAAAATGCTTGCCCTGGCTCTTTTCTTTGTGTTTTATTTGCTGGTGCATGTCATGCGAAAAAACAGCCATCACCGCTATTGTGTTCCGGTTTCTTGGATACTTCAATTAGTTGCCTGGTCGGGCGTCTATGCGCTATGGAAAATATCGGAAGGGATTCCCAAAATTCCGTCGGTTGCCAAATGGGTCATTCAGGGGACAGTGTGCGTTGCCGCACTGGTTTGGATTGTCCAGCTTTTCCCTGCGTTGTCCAAAATCGCACCGTATTATGTAAAAGGCCAGTGGCTGGCTTACGCCGGCATGACGGCAGTCGGATTGCTTTTTATAGTTCTGTGGTTTCAATCACGTTACAAGCAATTCATGCTGTTGTTGATGCTCGCAGTTATTTCCTGTGTGATGGTGGTTTCGCAACAGTTTACCGCCGCTAAAATTGTGGATAACGGCTCCTATTACATCGAGTTTAAATATTTAAGTGATTGGTATAAAGCCAATTCCAAACCCGGCGAAAAACTCGCCAGCCGATGGGCAGGTACGCTCCGGCTGATTAATGCCAAACGCAGCACCGATTTTGTTCACACCACCAGCCTCCTTAAAGCGCAGACGATGGAAGAGTTTATCCGAAAATGCTATGAAAAAGAAGTGGTCTATGTGTCATGTAGCCCGCGGGGAAGCAGCGGGACCAAAAAAGGATTGGAAAAAATTCTGCCGGTGTTAAACAAACGCCAAAGCTACGGTCCGTTACAGTATCTCGGTACCATTGAAGTAGGCGGCAGTTGGATTAATCTTTTCAAACTGCATCCGCCCCCTCAGCCGAACGATTAATAGAGCACAAAATCAGTCAGGGACGTAAAATGCCAAAACCATCACGACAAAAAAGAACGGCCCGAACAAAATCCGACGCATCTTCGCAACATTGGACCGAAAAACTAACGCCCGCAGTACAGCATCGGCTCTGGATGGTCGTGTGTATCCTCATCACGCTGTTACTGGCCGGCTACCTGTCCGTTTTATATTTCGGCCATCAAACTGTCCCCAACTCGGATTTTCCGGACTTCTTTAAGACCGGCCAAAGCATTTTTTCATTTGAGTTACCGCAAAGTTTCAAACGGCTTCCTGTACTGGGGTTTCTGCAGGTCGGGCTAAGTTACCTCATGCCCGGTCGTCATCCCGGCCTGACCGCAGGATGGCTCCTCAACAGCATCCTCTACACCGCAACCGGCGTCTTTCTGTATCTTGTCGCCAAAAAAGTCTTAGACTCAGCTGCCGTCTGGTTTGCTCTCATCGTATTGATAAACCCCATGGCCGTAAAATGGTTATGTCACCCCATTGCGGAAACGACGTTTATCTTTTTTATCGTGATGACGTTCTATTTTATGCTGCGGCCGACACGATGGGCCTACCTGCCCGCCATGTTGACATCGATGGTGCGTTATGAAGGGGTCATCCTGATTCTGCTGTGTTTTTGTTTCGACTTTTTTTCCTGTAAAAACTGGAAAAGCCGCCTGTTTTCATTTCTTCGTGCCGGCTTGGCGACATTACCATTGGCGTTGTGGATGTTCGGAATGATTGCTCACCGAAAACCCGGTGCCTCGGTAGGGGCGCTGCCCTATATTCGAAACTACGCGGTGACAAAGCAAATGGTCATCGGCAAATTCGCCAACTATATCTGGAGCAACGGCGTCGGCTCGCTGTTTGTCCTTCCCGGCGATGAACAAATGCATTTAATAAGCCTCATCAGCAAAATCGTTCTGGTTATTGCGCTGTTACTGGCGCTGGGCTTTTGCATTGCCAAAAAGCAGTGGAAAGTCCTGTCGCTGCTCGGCTTTTTCGGGATGTTCTTCGCCCTCCATGCCATTCGCACCTATACCCTGCCGCGTTACGGCCTTCCGGTTGTCTGGGTTACGGTATTGCTTGCTTGGTACGGCCTCAAAAGCGCCTGGGATTTTTTCACGGAAAAAAGGGTGGTTCCGCCTGTCCTTGCGTTAATCCTACAGGCCGTCGTCGCCGTTGCGGCGCTAATCTGGGTCGGCTCCTTATTCAAATACCTGCCGCAGATAACCCCGATGAGCCGTCATTCCGCATCTGTACCCTGGGTGACCCTTCTGGCCGTGGCGCTCGTACTGCTCGGCCGCATGTTCCTGCTTGGCCGGTTCCACCCCAAGAAGCTGTTGACCGCTGCGGCGATTGTCGCGGTCATGGCATTGATGGTGGTTTCAAACCAGTTCCGACTCGTCCAAAAAGTCGGCAACGGCTCGCTCGACAGGGAGTTTAAATACCTCGCGGATTGGTATTATGAGAATGTCTCGGACGGCGAAAAGTTACTAACCACCATGCCGCATGTCGTGACGTTATTTCTGTCCGACGACATGGCGCCGCCGATTCAGGCAATGCAGCGTGTTGGCGGCCAAACGCCCCAGGAATTTCTGCAGGCCTGTTACAAGGCGAATGTTGCTTACATCACCTGGGACTCGCGCATCGGCCTGGCCCTCAGCAACAGTTATTACAAACAATGGAAGATGCAGCGGGTCGATTTCCTCCGTGTCCCCCGCAACTATGGCCCCCTGAAATTTGTCAAACAGATTAAAAACGAAGACTATCCCAACCGGTTCATCAATATCTACAAACTCGAAAAGCCCGTCTCAAACAGGTCTTCTCCGCAGAAGTCTGCTTCCCCGGCTCCGGCAGAAAACTAATTAACTGCGACCACTTCTTTAACGTCGCTCACCTTTTGCTTAAGCATGCGCTCAACGCCCATCTTCAGCGTCATCTGCGCACCCGGGCATCCCTTACACGCGCCCTGAAGACGCACACGCACTGTTTTGTCCTCATCAACGCCCACCAGTTCAATATCGCCCCCGTCGTTTTGCAGCATCGGACGGATGGATTCAATGACCTCGGCAACTTTTGCCTCAAAGCTCTTTTCACCGCAGCCGCAACTGTCACACATAATAGCGCTCTCCCAAAAGAGGTTATTCTCTAAATTTCCGCCAATTCTACCACAAACCCCCCGGCGATACAAATCTAAAAACACACCCCGCAAAAAGCCCGCTCTCCCTCGCGCCCCGACCGTTTCATCAAATCCCAAATTCACTCCAAATCTCTGCCTTCTGCCGACTATTCACTGCTCACAGCTCACTGTAAACATTTTGGCAATTTGCTTGACAGCAGGGGCGCTTTTTCATAGGATTTGGCCCTATTAGTCTGTCAGGAGATAAATATGGATAAGACAAGTCCCAATATGAGCATCGAATTTCGCGGTCAGGTCGTCGTTGCGACACTGGCCGATGAAAAAATTCTCGACGAAACCCAGCTTCAGGCATTGCAGGGATCTTTCATGCCGCTGATTGAGCAGAATCCCGGGATTCAATTGGTGGTGGATTTCAGCAATGTCAAGTTTCTGACCAGCTCCGTTCTGGGGCTGTTGATTCGAATCAGTAAAAAAGTCTATGAAACCGAAGGGACACTCCGGCTTTGTTCCATTTCCCGCAAAATTCTTGAAATCTTCAAGATTACCCGTCTGGACAGGATTTTTGAGATTTATCCCGACGTGGATGAGGCTATGGTCGGCCTGAAAAAATCGCAATGATGCCGGTTTCATCGACCGTAAAATATCCCTGTTGACCATGGATGAAAAGAAACCTGTTTACCTTTAGGGAGGGCGGTTGCTTTTGACAAAACAAGACCATATTCTGCATCGGTCGTGGGAACTGCCGAATACCGACGCGGCGGCGCAACAGACGTGCACAAAAATTTTGAAGCACGCCGCCGAACAAGGCTTTAATGAAGATGCGACTTTCGGAATTCACCTGGCGCTCGAAGAAGCCTTTACCAATGCTCTCAAACACGGCAATCAGTCCAATCCCAACAAAAAAATTTGTGTTGAATTTTTAATCACCCCTGAAAAAATGGACATTTCAATTACCGATGAAGGACAGGGATTTGATCCGGATGATGTCCCCGACCCCCGGTGCAATCAAAATTTATACAAAATCTCCGGCCGCGGCGTGCTGCTCATCAAGGCCTATATGGATATCGTGGAATATAACAAACGCGGCAACTGTGTCCACATGGTCAAATACCGCCACGACTCCAGGCAATCCACCCCCCGCGCCCAAAATGGCTCCTGACAACGTTTTCGTCCGATAACTAAATCTCGTCTGTCGCGAATACTTTAGCTGGGCCTGTTTTTTCCCATTTTCGACCCTTCCTGCAAAAGTTGTTCTCTCCGTTAGCCGAAACGGCTTGAGGAAATTGAAGAAAGGTTAAGTATCGTGGAAGGAATTTATAAATCGCTGTTTTCGGGCAATGACCTGCTTTCTGAGCAGTTTGTACGCCAACTCTTTGATTTGAGCCTCCCGGATGGGCCTGTGATGATTTATGTCAATGAAAAACGGGAATATCAGGCGACGGATTCGACCCGTGCCCCGTTCCTGCACGACCGGCCCGAACGATTACTTGAAATCTGTAACCGAATTGACGACGGCGATGACCCCTGCGTCTGTGTTCTTGACGGCGGCTGTGTCATGGGAACACAATTGGCGACCGAAAGAACCCATTGCGGCTATTTCCTGATTTTCCTCCCCGGTTACACCTCTCAGACCGTACAGGTCAATATGGACATCTTCGAATTGGTATTGGCCCAGGCTCAATTAGTCTGTCAACTCATCGAAAAGAACAATCAGCTTCATCACCTGCGTCTGGCCCACCTGAGTAAAACCTCCGGCGTGCTGTCCGGACTGTCTACATAAGTCCATACTTCAACGGATATTATGTCCGTTCAAGCCCGTCCGTCAAGTCGTGTACAAATCGAAAGATTCTTTTGCATTTCAACCGCCATCTGCTATAATCCGTTTTCTACCGGGAACCAATAAAGATTACGATGCTTAGTTTTGAGGGGAATCGTTGAAATTTCACGTATTTAAAGACGGACAGGAACTGATGGATTTTTCGCTTTCGGGGGCGTACCTCTTCGGGGCGGATATGATTCCCTTGCGTCATGTCGATAAAATAGAATTTAAAGACGGCCTGATTGAGTGTGAAAAGAAATCGCATGACTCAGCCGGGCTTGCGCTGTTGTGGCCGGTCAAAGATAACGGCCGGCTGTTGTTGAATACGACGCGTCTGCCGGAGCGGCCCGAGCCGTATAACCTGAATCTCGAACTGGCACGCGCCCGCCTGATGCAGATTACCCTCAAACGCGAAGACTGGTCTTTTTTCGAGCAGAGCGAGGCATTCGATGCACAAGCGCAGGAAATTCAGGATTTGTTTATTCAGTCCCTCCAGCATATCGACGAGCCGGCCAAAGCATCTGAATTGGCCGATGAATCTTTGAGAAAGGGTGTGGAGTTTTCCGAGAAGATGGCGGCCCGCTATGCCGAGCAGTTTCTGGCCGTTCGGTTTCGCAATAAAGCACTCGGTCGGCACAGTCTGGGCTGTGAAATCGACCTCGATATGATTGCAAAGGAGAAGTATCGTGAATGGCTGCTGGATATGTTCGGTTTTGTTACGATTCCGGTCAACTGGGCCGAGATCGAAACGGAGAAAGACGAATATAATTTCGAAAAGCTGGATGAATGCATGCATTATCTCGCCGGGCGTCGGCTGGCATTGTGTGCCGGACCGCTTCTGAAATTTACGCCCGAAACCGTTCCCCAGTGGCTCCAGCAGGAAAAGCCCTCGTTTGAGAAAATCCGCGAACAGGCCTATGCATTTGTGACCGAAATCGTCGGTCGGTATAGTAAATATATCCACGCCTGGCGCGTCATCGGCGGCATCAATGCATTGAATTGTTTTGGTTTTAATTTCGAGCAGGTTATCGAGATGACCCGGACCGCCTGCCTGGCGGCCAAAGCAGTCGATACGAAATCACGCAAAGTGGTCGAATTGATGTACCCGTGGGGGGAATATTATGCGTATGACAAAACGACGGTTCCGCCGCTGGTGTATGCGGACATGGTCATCCAGAGCGGCATTAGTTTTGATGCATTTGGTTTGCAGTTCCATTTCGGCAAGGATGCCCCCGGGATGCACATGCGGGATATGATGCAGATTGCCTCGCGGATGGATTGTTTCGCGGCAGTCCCAAAAACCGTGCATGTGACGGGGGTGTCGATTCCCGACAATGAAGGCGAAGGCGCCGCCGCCGGTAAAGCCGGACATTGGCGGAAAAAATGGGACCAGACGCTGCAGGCGACATGGCTTGAGGAGTTTTATAAACTGACATTGGGCCGGCCCTTTATCAATACGGTGACCTATTCGTACCTGGCCGACAGTCCTTCGCAGCCGGTCAAAGGATGTGGACTGCTGACGTCAAAACTGACGCCCAAAAAAGCGTTTCTGGTCATGGCAAAATTCCAAAAGACGATTATGAATCGCAAGTGAAATGAAACGAATCATGAACGGCACGCAGACCTCATTTCAAAATTCTCCGTCACCCAAAGATATCCTGCTGTGGACGAAGGCGTACCGTTTTGCGGCGGTGGTGGCATTGATTCTGTTGACGTTTATGATTGGTGACCGAATCTGTATTTCTCGCGGGGCGATTCCTGTAACGGAGCCGGAGCGAATCAATCCAAATACCGCGCCGGTGGGCAGTCTGGTTCGATTGCCGGGAATCGGCAGGGCACGGGCACTGGACATCCTTCATTTTCGTCAAACGAATACGATTGACGAAGTAGTATTTAAAACGGCTGACGACCTGCAGGCGATTCGCGGCATCGGCCCCAAGACGGCGGAAAACATCGCACCGTGGCTGGAATTTGATGAGGAATGAATTAAAATAGGTGACTGTCCCTATTTTTGAAATAGGCGAAAGGGATAATGTGAACGAAGTCAAATACTGGATGGATCTTGCTCAATATGACCTTGAGACGGCTAAGGCCATGAATCAAACAAAGCGCTATCTGTATGTGGGCTTTATGTGTCATCAGGCTATGGAGAAAATCCTGAAGGCGTATTATGCAAGCCGTTTTGAAGATGCGCCGCCATATACCCACAACCTGAGATTATTGGCGCAAAAGGCAGGGCTGTATTCAGTGTTGTCGGAGGAACAAAAGAATTTTCTGGAGTTTCTGGAGCCGCTCAATATCGAATCGCGGTATCCGGCCCAAAAGGATAAACTGCTGGACTTTTTGACCGGCAGCAAATGTACGGAAATCATCCAAAAAACAGAAAGTGAACTGCAATGGATTATGAAGACGTTATAGCTAAAGTCCAGGCGTTTTCCAAACGAGTTGCCGAACGCTATCATCCCAAATTGATTATCCTGTATGGGTCTTACGCGCGGGGGACGGCAACCGAAAACAGTGACATCGATATCGCGGTGTTCTGCGATACTCTGCCCGGCGATCATCTGGAAAATGCCGCCGGGCTTTTCCGGTTGACCAGAGATATTGACTTGCGTATTGAACCGATTTTGATCGAGGCGGACACCGCCAACGGCCGCTTTTATCAAGACATCCTGAAAACCGGTAAAATCGTTTACACGGCGTCCGCATAAAATCAAACGTTCTTTTACTGTTTAAGGTGGAGAAACCGGCGCCGCGGCTGGTGTTTGAATGATTTTTCACCACGAAGGAAGAAGAATTTAGATGAAAATAAGTGGCTGTTCCTGGTTTTGGTTACTAATATGAAAAGTTGGTTACTAATATGAAAAGAAAGAATATATTAGTTACTACAGTAATTATTGTTGTTTTATGTATATGCTTTGTTATTGTTCCAATTATTAACAAAGAAGTACATAAAACGCAATTGCACTCTGCCTATGAATCATTGAATACATCGTTAATGATTCAACTAAGTAGTTATTATATAGATACTGGTCGATATCCTGAATCACTTAATGAATTAACTGAAATAGAGTATTGCGATGGTGCAACGCCGGAGATGTTAAAAGATTTTAAATATGTGTCTAATGGAAATAGCTGTGAACTCTCGTATTTTTCTGATTATTATAAAAAAGAATCAAAGCTCTATATGGTTGAGGGAGAGTTGAAATGGGAAGCGGACAACGAAGATAAGGATTGATCACAGACAATGGCGGAATGGGAAATTAAGAAGACGTTGGGTCAGTGCGTTGGCACGGGCCGGGAATTTGACATTGACGAGGAGTATTTTGCGGCGTTGGTGAAAACGGATGAGGGGCTGGTGCGTCAGGATTTTTGTGCTGAGTACTGGGACGAGGCAAAACCGCAGGTGTACTGTTTCTGGAAGACCAAAATGCCGAACCCGCAAGAGAAGAAGAAAATCTTTGTCAATGACGAAATGCTCATGGCGTTTTTTGACCGGCTGGCCACCGAGACCGATGTGGACAAGGTGAATTTTCGCTTTGTGCTGACGCTGATTTTGATGCGGAAGCGCAAGCTGAAATACGATACCTGCCGGATCGAGGATGGGCAGGAGATCTGGACGCTCAAAGTTACCGCACAGGACCGCACCGCCGACGTGGTCAATCCGCACCTGAGCGAAGACCAGATCGAGGGCCTGTCGAACCAGATGGGCCAAATCCTCCAGACCGATTTCGAAGACTGAAAAATGAAACCACAGATTTCGCGGATTTCACAGATTTATTTTTAGACGTTAAACAGGATATCCCTGAGGGGGACACACAATGTCGATGATTGCATCTGTTGTTCGGCGAATTCTTGGAAGTTGGTATTTACCTCCTGTTTTGGCCGTTCTGGCTATCCTATTCATGTTTCCTTCGCTGAAGAGCGGTTTGGTGATGGATGATTTGACGCAGCGGGTACCGCAGTTGGATCCGTCGGTGGTGCCTGATGGATTATATCAAACGGGGGGTGTTCCGGACAATTGCGGGACGCTGGGGGCGGTTGTACTGGATACCTTTGGTTTCCCACGTGACCCGGGAAAATTACAGCTTGGCAAAGAGTACGGCGTTCTGCCGTGGTGGTTTGGTGGCGATGTGCGATGTTCGCTGTGGCGGCCTCTTACGGCGTTTACGCATTGGGTCGATTACCGCTTGTTTCCGAATCGGCCGGTATTGATGCACGCTCATAATATTGCAATCTTTGCGGGGATTGTTTTTCTTGTGACAATCATCTACCGGCGGCTCATTGGTCCGACGTGGGTTGCGGGGTTGGCGGGGCTGATGTTTGTACTGGACCCGAACACTTATTTTCCGGTGATGTTTGTGGCCAATCGCGGCTTTATGCTGGCGCTCTTGCTGGGTCTGCTTTGCCTGTATGCGCATCATCAATGGCGGTCGGAGCAATCGCCTGTTGCGGCGGTCTTGTCGTTTGTATTTTTTACGTTGTCGATTATAGCCAATGAAGCGGGGGTTTCGACATTTGCGTTTATTCTTGCGTATGCGATTGTGCTGGATAAGGCCGGCTGGAAAAAACGGCTACTGACTGTGTTGGCGTTTGTTCTTATCATTGTTATCTGGCGGATTGTTTATCAGATGCTGGGTTATGGGGTTTACGGGATTGGTGCGGCCTATCTGGACCCGGGGCGTGACCCGCTTCGATTTTTGTATTATTTGCCGGGGTACTTTACGGCAGTGATCGGATCGCAACTATCAGGGGTGCCGACGGATACGATGATACCATTGAGTATGAAATGGATTAAGGTCGTGTCGGTTTTTTATATTATTTTTACACCGATTGCGTTGTTGTTATTATTGCCGGTGATTCGAAAGAATCGACAGGGGTGTTTCTGGCTGGCGGTGATGTTGTTTGCGGCGGTTCCCATTGTGGCTTGCCCCAGCGGCAAGAATTTCGGATTTGTGGCAGTCGGCGCCTTTGGGTTGATTGCAGTTTTTGTCGCTGATATTATAAAAGGCTATAAGGTGCGATCTTTCGGGCGTTTTTATTTCAGACTCGGATTGTGCTTTTGTGTTATCCTATTGTTGGTTCATATCCCGCGTGCCGCGGCGGTGAAAGTCATTACGGCCAAAGCCTATCCCCGCTTTTTAACAAGTTTTTCTAATCCCGGCGGGTTAAACGAGTTGCCGGTCAAGGCGGATTCGAAACTGTTTATTCTCAATGCTGCAAGCCAACTGTCGATTTGTGCGATGCCTTTCAACGCGGCTTACTATGACCGGCCTATTCCGGCGGCGATTCATGCATTGGGATTTGCAGGGACCGGCATCGAGGTCACTCGCAGGGATGAAAGTACCCTTATGATCAAAAGCGTCGAGGACAGTATTTTTGATTCAGACCAACACAGCGTCATGCATTTTTCACATGCCTTTGCCATCTTGAACAGGCTCTTTTATCCCAAGGAAGCGTTTGCGCCGCAACAGACTTTCGAATTAAAGGATATGGCCGTAACCATTGAGACTCTGGGGTCGGGCGGTCTGCCGCGGGAGGTGTCGTTTACGTTTAAGGATGAGCTTGAGGATTCACGGTTTTTGTGGCTTCGGTTTAACTGGTACAATTTTGCGTACGAACCGGTCGAACTGCCTGGGCCGGGGCAAACCTTGCTGATTGAAGGGCCGCCTGTTGTTCGGTTTCGTGATGCAGTGAAGTTTGTTACACAGTAAAAAGGCGATTTTTCTGTTTTGGTGAAATGATTGGACACTTGGGGCGTCTGGTTATAAGATGAATGTATTAAACAGGCGTTTTTTATGAAGGACGAGCGATGAAACAGACAAGTGCATTTATTTTGATGGCTTTAACAATGGCTTTGCTGTCGGGGTGTCCGGCACCGCCGACAGAGACGAGCGGCGATATGACGTGTCCGGGAAAATCGACGATTGGCGAGGCGGTTCGGCTGTTGGCGCTGCAAAAACAGAACATCCAGTCGCTGGAAGCGGCGGCGGAGTGTACGATCTCCTGGCGCGAAGCGGACGATGAGGAAAAAGACGAAAATGTTCCCGGCAAGCTGATTTTTGTCCCGCCGGATAAAATCTATTTCGGCGGCAGTAAATTCGGGGAAGTGCGGTTCGGGACCAATGAAACGGAGTTCTGGCTGCGGGTGGAACCGGAACTGGACACATACTGGTGGGGCACGAAAGCACAGGCCGCCGGGTGCCGGGAAGGCTTGCTTTTGAATCCGGCGGATGTGGCTGAGGCCTTTGGGATTGTGGATGTTACGACCGACTGGAAGCTGTTGCATCGGGATAATTATGATATTCTGGATTTATACAAAGACGGCAAACGGGCCAAGCGTGTTTACATCAATACCTGTGATTATCATATTGAGCAGATCGAGTATTTTGGTGCCGATGAGTTGAAGAAAGTTTCGATTGAACTGAGCGATTATACCCTCGGCGCCAATGGGATTGTGGTTCCTTCGCGGATTTGGGTAGGATATTTTGACCGGGAAGGGATTGATGAATCGTCCGTGGAAATCAGGCTCAAGCATATTCGCTATTTCCCGCCGGAAAAACAGGGCAAAAAATTATTTGTCCGCCCGGGCCGGGACGGGTATAAAGAGGTTTTCAGGTTGAGTGAAAATTGTGAGTTTGAGTTAGTACTACAGCGCCATAACGGCTCAAGAAATTGAATAAGTTTTGTCGATAAGTCTTGTAAATGACATTATTTGGAGGCTTATCGGCATGGATGCAAAAGAAATCAAAAACATCGGCAAAAAACTGAATACATTTTTG
>JADHXS010000046.1 GCA_016782835.1 Phycisphaerae bacterium
ATAATAGACCTCGCAAATGTTTAAACTATCGGACACCCCATGAGGTGTTATGGAGCGGATAAAAATGTTGCGCTTCAGATTAAAATTTGGGAAGTCTCTTATTTTCCCGCTTATCATTGCGATACTTCTCGGTTTATTAAGCGGGTATTGGATTTATGAGTATGTCAGTTATGACGTTGCTCCGCGGATCGGAGGACAGGACGGGCGGCCGCAGATTCACCCGATGGACTCTCCGGAGTCTGGACCAACGACAATCGAAGGTTCGCTGCAGCAATTCGATGGGACACCTTCGGCGATTGCCGGAAACTGGCCGATGTTTCGTGGATCCGACGGCAATGGTGTGATCGAATCGGATGTGTCGCTGGCCCGAAAATGGCCGACCAGCGGCCCGGTGAAGTTGTGGGAAGTTCAATTGGGAGAAGGCTATGCCGCCCCGGCTGTTTACAACGGCTGTGTTTATCTGATTGATTATGATATGCAGGCCAAAGCTGATGCGATTCGGTGTTTTTCGCTGGACGACGGCAAAGAAATCTGGCGGTATTCCTATCCGGTCAATATCAAACGCAATCACGGCATGAGTCGAACCGTACCTGCGGTCAATGACAAGTATGTCGTTACCATCGGCCCCAAGTGTCATGTAACCTGTCTGGATGCCAAAACCGGCCAATTCAGATGGATGATAGACTTGGTTTCTGAATACGGAACCAAAGAACCGCTGTGGTATGCGGGTCAGTGTCCGTTGATTGTGGACAATCAAGCGATTATCGCCCCGGCCGGAAATGAGGTCCTAATGATGGCTGTCGATTGTCAAACCGGAGAAATCGTCTGGACATGCCCCAATCCTCAGCAATGGGAGATGACCCATTCCTCTATTTTACCCATGCGATTTGCGGACAGGGATTTTTATGTGTATCCGGGCAGCCGGGGCCTGGCCGGTGTTTCTGCGGAGGATGGAACGCTGCTGTGGCAAACGGATGTATGGTATTTACGGACGAATGTGCCCACACCGGTGAATGCCGAACAGGGACGCATTTTTCTGTCTGCCGGCTACAATAAGGGAAGCATGATGCTTCAACTTCGTCAACAGGAGGACAACATTGTCCCCCATGTGGTGTTTGAACGCCAGCCGGAGGTGTTCGGGTCGGACCAGCAAACACCAATCTATTATAAGGGATATATTTACGGCGTTCGCCCGGACAAACAACTCGTTTGTCTGGATATGACAGGTGAGGTTCTCTGGAGCAGCGGTTCTCAGAACACCTACGGTCTGGGGCCGTATATGGTTGCCAATGGGATTATCTATGTCCTTAATGATGACGGGGTTTTGTCGTTGATCGAGGCTGTGCCGGACGCCTTTCGGCTGTTGGATCAAGCCGGAGTTCTTGACGGGCATGAATGCTGGGGTCCGCCGGCACTGGTGGCGGGCCGATTGTTAGTTCGCGACTTGACGACTCTGGTATGTCTGGATGTTGCGGCCCAATAACGCAATATCTTGTTTTTGACGGGCGTTTCAACTATACTGTTATACTGTAAAATCGATATTCAAGAATATGTTGCGGGAAATAGAATGAAAGAACGCATGGGAAAATTCCGATCGGGACTTTTGATCGCTTTTGTGTTAATCCTTGCGGTTGCGGCGGGGGTGATTGCCTTTTTGCTGTCTGACACGTCCGGCACGCATGTGGCGCTGGGGCCTGAATATACATATGATATTAAACAATATGCAGAGATTGACCCGGCGTTGATTCTTTATCGGCAGGTCGGCGAGACGATTGAAACCGACTTTGAGAATACCCATGCGATTGCGGTCGATGCTGAAGGGCGAATCTATGTGGCCGGCGATGAAAGGATTGCGGTTTATTCAGCCGATGGCAATGTCATTAAGCAGATAGAGTTGGGGGCCGAACCGACATGTCTTGCGATTGACGGGAATGGGGGGATGATTGTCGGGCTTTCCGATACGATTGAAATGTTGGATGCGCCCGGTGTTGAGACGGCACGATGGAAAGCCCCGATGCCGAATGCTTTGCTGACTTCCATTGCGACAGATAAAAACAATATTTTCGCCGCTGATGCAGTCAATAAAGTGATTTGGCGGTTCGACCGAAAGGGAAATGTTATTGGCAAGGTCGGCGAAAAAGATGAAAAGCGGAATATTCCGGGCATTGTGATTCCCAGCCCTTATTTTGATATTACGATGGCGCCGGATGGCTTATTGCGTGTGGTCAATCCCGGTCGGCATTTAATTGAAGCGTACACGGTCCAGGGCGATCGTGAATGGTTCTGGGGCAAAGCGAGTGTTGGTATCGAGGGCTTCAGCGGCTGCTGCAATCCAATCAACTTTGCGCTCTTGCCGGACGGTGGATTTGTGACCTGTGAAAAGGGCTTGGTGCGTGTGAAAGTGTATGATGCGGACGGCCATTTTGTCGGTGTTGTGGCCGGGCCGGACCAACTCGGTTGGGTTGAGCCGCTGCGTGTTTGCGAAACGCCTGAGCAATGCAGTTCCAAAGGCTTTGATGTGGCGGCCGATTCCGACGGTCGCATCTATATACTGGATATGGTTCGAAAGAATGTGAGAATCTTTGAGAAAGAATGAAAACGGATAAAAAAACATCCCGGCGTCAATGGTTGACCGGGCTTCTTCGAGGGAGCCTTTTAGCGGCTTTCGGCGGCACATCCGTTCATCTGCTTCGGCGTGAGTCGGGTGGTGAAGAAACCGACTGTGCCGACCCGAAAGGACATATCGGATGCCGTGTGTGCCGGGAGTTAAATAACTGTAAATTGCCGCGGGCGCTGTCCGTGAAACAGTTTTTACATGGCGATAATCATGACGAACGAAAATCCTGACAATCAATCACGGCGTAAGTTTTTGCGTGACGGTTTCTGGGTCGCTGTGTTGTCGGCACTGGCCGCTGCGGCGGCGGCTGTTTTGGCCAAAGGACGAAAGAAAAAATATGTCTGGCAGCTCGATCCCGCCAAATGTATCGCCTGCGGCAACTGTGCCACACATTGTGTACTCAATGAATCGGCCGTAAAATGTGTTCATGCTTACGCTATGTGTGGTTATTGTGACTTGTGTACGGGGTATTTTGTTCCGGAGCCGAAAGCGCTGGATACGGCCGCGGAAAATCAGTTGTGTCCGACCGGCGCGATTAAACGCACGTTTGTCGAAGACCCGTACTTTGAATATACCATCGATGAAAGACTCTGTATCGGTTGCGGCAAATGCGTCAAAGGCTGCAGCGCTTTCGGTAACGGCTCTTTGTTTTTACAGGTACGCCATGACCGTTGTTTGAATTGTAATGAATGTGCCATCGCTGTGGCCTGCCCGACACAGGCGTTTAAGCGCGTAGATGCTGATAACCCCTATCTCCTGAAAGGTAAGTAATGCCCCGAATTCAACGAGCCGTTCCCATCCTGGTTCTTTGGATACTCTGCGCAGTCCCGGCGTTTTGTATCGAACGGTTTCCGCCGCCGCAGTTCGAGACGGACTATACCCTCAAGGAACCAACAACTCCCATGCCGCGCGGCGAATGGCTCCAAATACTGGATGTGGTTGTTTTGGTCGCGGCGTTATCACTGGCGTCGTGGCTGGTTCTCAAAAAACGCAGCCGAAAAGCAATCGTGGGATTGATGCTGTTTTGTCTGGTGTATTTTGGTTTCTGGCGGCGAGGTTGTATTTGCCCCATCGGAGCAATCGGAAATATTTCGTTGGGAATTTTTAACGCGGACTACGGTATTCCATGGGTTGTGGTAGCGTTTTTCTTTTTGCCCCTGGTGTTTACCTTGTTTTTCGGCAGGACATTTTGTGCGGCGGTCTGCCCGCTGGGGGCTGTTCAGGATATTGTATTATTAAAGCCTCTGACAGTTCCCCATTGGCTGGAAGCAACCTTACGCTTGGTAGCGTGGCTGTATTTATCGCTGGCGGTTCTTTTTGCCGCGACGGCATCCGCATTCATTATCTGTCGGTATGATCCCTTTGTCTCATTCTTCCGTTTCAGTGCCAATCCGGCTATGTGGGTCATCAGTATTTCAATGCTGGTGATAGCCGTCTTCGTCGGCCGGCCGTATTGTCGATTTTTGTGTCCGTATGGCCTAATCCTGCGTCAAATCGGACGAATTTCCCTTTTCCGTGTTACAATTACCCCGGATGAATGCATCCATTGCCGATTGTGTGAGGATGCCTGTCCCTTTGGTGCGATTGATAAACCGACGGTTCAATGGCCGCAAAAAGAATATGCCAAAGGCAAGCGGCGGCTGCTGTTGTTGGTTCTGTGTTTACCGATTTTTATAGCGGGCGGAACCCTGTTAGGTTATAAGCTGCATCCGCGGCTGGCACAGGTGCATCCGGATGTTGAACTGGCCCGGCGTGTCAGGCTGGAACAGGCAGGTGTGTATAAAGAGCGTACCGATGCCAGTGACGCGTTCTATGCCAGTGGTCAATCACAAGAGCAGTTATATGAAAAAGCCGCGGCTAAGCAAAAACAGTTTGCCGTTGGCGCTTCGATTGCCGGCGGATGGATGGGGCTTGTTGCGGGAATGAGTCTGATTCAATACAGTATTTTTTGGAAACGTCATGAATATCAGGCCCAGCGCAGTGGTTGCGTGGCTTGCGGACGCTGTTATAATGCCTGTCCCCGGCATTACATCTGGTTAAAGAAGAAGAAAACAGGTTGAACGCATGAGCATAGAAATTAAACAACAGGAAAAGCAGTCGAATGGCGTTGGATACCAGTCAGCCATTGGTGTTGCAGTGGTCACCGCGGTTTTCAGTATTTTTATTATCCTTTTGCTGGGGCTGAATGTCTATCATACGAAAGTGACGGACCCGGTTCGCATGGCGGAACTGGAAAAAATGAAAGAGCAGGCGAAAGCCTATCCCGCTGACCAGATTTTGGCTCAGGAAATTCAGCAGTTAGATACCCAATTACGCCGCGACCAGTTTGCCCGGCTGTATTTTTTAGAGCGGGGAACGATTCTGCTTATTGTGACACTTGTCTTGTTCACCGGCTCTGTTATCTGGGCGAAAAGTCATCGCCCGGGATTGCCGCGGCCTGCTCCGCAGGGCGATCTCAAAACTCAGCAAATTCAACATGCGTCCCGAACACGTCTGGCATTTATCTTCGGTTTGGTTTTGCTGTGTGCGGGAGCCTTGTTCTGGATTATGCACGCCCCGCAGATGCCTGCCGGGCCGCTCTACACATCGATGGACCATGCCCAATCGCAATGGTCAGCCTTTCGCGGTCCCGGCGGTTTGGGCATTGCGGAATTCGATACAGTACCCGATACATGGGACGGCAAAACCAGCGAGACTATTCTCTGGAAATCACCCATACTGTTGCCCGGCCATAATTCCCCCGTTGTCTGGGAGGACCGTATTTTTCTGACCGGAGCGACTCAAGATAAACAGCAGGTTTATTGCTACGACACCCAAACAGGAAAACTGCTTTGGCAACGGGATGTGTCCATCCCTGTAAATCCCGCCCGTGACGATATGGACATCATGGAGGATACAGGCTATGCGGCAAATACCGCGGTTACGGATGGCAAGCGAGTATGTGCAATTTTTGCCGGCGGAGATGTTGGCTGTTTTACAGTGGAAGGGCAGTTGCTTTGGGAAAAACATTTCGGCATCCCGGAAAGTATGTATGGCTATGCGGCTTCGCTGACGTGGTTTGAAAATGTGGTCATTATCCAGTGGGATGTCGGCTATGAAGGCGAGGAAAGCAAATTAATTGCGTTGGATTGGCAAACGGGCGACACGGTGTGGGAAACCAAGCGGCCTGTGCCCAATTCATGGTCGTCTCCGACGGTGGTGAAGATTGACGGTCAATACCGCATTGTCACGACCGCGTCACCCTTTGTGATTGTCTATGACCCGAAAACCGGAATCGAGCTTTATCGCGTCGACTGCGTATATGGAGATATGGCCGCAACGCCGATTGTTGCTGGCGGGAAAATTTTTACCATCGAACCGTACAATAAACTCGTTGCGGTCGATGTCGACGAATCCCTGCCCCGGGACGATGAACAAACCCGTATTCTCTGGGAAAACGACTCGGAGATGCCGGACATATGCAGTCCGCTCAGCAATGGTCAGTATATATGGACATTGACGACGCCGGGAAACTTGAGCTGTTTCGATATCACCGACGGCAGTAAGCTCTATACGCAGTCATTAAAGATGACTTTTCAGGCATCCCCGACCGTGGTTGGCCAAAGACTTTATTTGCTGAGTGAAAAAGGAACCATGCTATTGCTCGAGGCCGGGCCGGAATACAAAGAAATCCGGCGAAATGAATTGGGTGAAAAGTGTTTTGCCAGCCCGGCATTTCAGGACGGACGGGTTTATATTCGCGGTGATGAAAACCTGTATGCGATAGGAAAATCCGAGTGAACAAAGTTGACCATGATATCATAGAGCAGATTACCGAACGCATTGGACGCGATGCCAACCATGCGCTGCCGTTGCTGCAGGCGATTCAAACGCATTACGGGTATCTGCCAACCGAGGCACTTGAACGGCTGTGTGAAGTGACGGAATGTCAACCTTCGCAGGTGTGGTCGATTGCAACGTTCTATGACCAGTTTCGTCTCAAACCCGCCGGTCGCCATTTTGTTAAGGTTTGTATCGGTACGGCCTGTCACGTGAAGGGGGCCACTCAAATCTATGAAGCGTTTAAACGATATTTAAAAATTCCCGCCGATAAGGATACCGATGCCGAGCGGTTGTTCACTGTTGAAAAGGTGGCTTGTCTGGGGTGTTGTATGCTGGCTCCGGCGGTTCAGATTGATGATGTCATTTACGGGCATCTGACCAATGAGACGATTCCGCAGGTCTTGCAGGATTTTCTGGAGCAGCAGAAACAAGCGGCCGGTACCCGAGAGGGCACGAAAACAAAAACACTTCAGGGACAGGTTCGCATATGTCTGGATTCCAGTTGCCGGGCCGTCGGCAGTGACAAGGTTTATGCGGCCCTGCAAAAGGCGGTTGCCGAATCAAATCTCCCGGTAAAAATCAAAAGCACAAGCTGCCATGGTATGAGTTTTCTGGCTCCGCTGGTCGAAGTCGTGACCAACGATGGCACAATCTTTCGTTATGGCAATGCGACTGTGGCCGATGCAGCGTCAATTTTGCGAAGGCATTTTCAGCCTGCAACCGTGACAGCGCGTGTCAAGTCCTCCATAGATCATTTTATGCAATCCCTGCTGGATGACCGCTTGGCGGAAGGGCCCATACGCTATTCGCTGAATATCCGTGACCATTCAATTGATGGTTATTTGAACAAACAGGTACGTATTGCCACCGAGTTTGCATCCGAATTCGATCCGCTGGATATTATGGACTATCAAAACAACGGAGGGTTTGAGGCCTTAAAACAATGCTTAACCGAACGAACGCCCGAGGTGATTCTGGAAGAACTGGAAAACGCCGGCTTGCGCGGCCGGGGCGGCGGGGGGTATCCGACACACCTGAAATGGTTTGCCGTAAAAAAAGCACAGGCCTCGCAAAAGTATATTATCTGCAATGGAGACGAAGGCGACCCCGGGGCATTCATGGACCGAATGCTGATGGAATCGTATCCCTATCGCATTCTGGAAGGCATGGCTATCGCGGCATGGACAGTCGGAGCAACCGAGGGATATTTGTATATCCGTGCCGAATATCCGTTGGCTTTAGAGCGTATGAAACAGGCAATTGAAAACTGTAAACGTCTTGGGTTTTTGGGACAGAACATTTTTGAGAGCGGTTTTTCATTAAATTTGAATGTCTATGCCGGAGCCGGGGCGTTTGTGTGTGGAGAAGAAACCGCTTTGATTAAAAGTATCGAGGGCAAGCGGCCCGCGCCGCGATTGCGTCCGCCATATCCGACACAGCAGGGATTTAACGGCTTTCCAACGCTGGTGAATAATGTCGAAACGTATGTTTTGGTTCCCTGGGTGCTTCGCAGGGGGGCCGAGGTTTTTTCCGCTTTAGGGACAACCGAGAGTAAAGGAACAAAAGTATTCGCCCTGGCAGGTAAAATTCGCCGTGGCGGACTAGTGGAAGTGCCGATGGGAATGACCATTCGGCAGATTGTCGAAGACATCGGCGGCGGTGTTGAAGATGATAAGCAACTCAAAGCCGTCCAGATTGGCGGTCCTTCCGGCGGCTGTGTGCCTGCGTCTATGGCCGACACGAAAATTGATTATGAATCTCTGCATACGGCCGGGGCCATTATGGGCTCCGGAGGCATGGTGATACTCGACCAGACTGATTGCATGGTGGACATTGCCCGGTATTTCCTCGAATTTACACAGAATCAATCCTGCGGCCGATGCACTTTTTGTAGGATTGGAACCAAACGCATGCTTGAAATACTGGAACGACTGTGCCGGGGGAAGGGGAGCCGGGGGGATATTGAAAAATTGCAGGAACTGGGCAAACAAATTCAAATCACCAGTATTTGCGGACTGGGAAAAACCGCTCCCAATCCGGTACTTTCGACCATTGAACATTTTCGGGATGAGTACGAAGCTCATATTTCCGGCCGCTGCCCCGCAGGCAAGTGCAGAGACCTGATTTGTTATTCGATTACCGATGAGTGCATTGGTTGTACGATTTGTGCCCAACACTGCCCGGCCGATGCAATTGCGATGAAGCCGTATGAAAAACACATCATCGATCAGCAGGTCTGCATTCGCTGCGGCACATGCAAAACCGTCTGTCCCGCCAATGCCGTGGAGGTGAAATAAGCGATGATGATACCGTTAACCATAGACAATCAGAAAGTACAGGTTCCTGCGGGCGCAACTCTGCTTGATGCGGCACGTTCGTTGGGAATTCATATTCCGACCTTGTGTTTTGCGGCAGGGTATAAGCCTTCGACAAGCTGCATGGTGTGTGTGGTCCGGGTGGAGGGGTTCAAGTCGCTGGTTCCCGCCTGCGGCACGCGTGCTGTGGGAAATATGGTTGTTACAACCTGCGATGATGGCATCAAGAAGGCACGTAAAACGGCGATTGAACTGTTATTGAGCGACCATGTCGGCGATTGTGTCGGACCTTGTGAGCGGGGCTGTCCCGCCAACATGAATATCCCGCTGATGATTCGTCAGATCGCCGCGGGCAAATTCGAAGATGCGATTCGGACAGTCAAAAAAGATATTCCGTTGCCGGCGGTATTGGGGCGCATCTGCCCGGCTCCCTGCGAAAAAGTCTGTCGCAGAGCACAAGCCGATGGGGCCGTTTCAATCCGTCTCTTAAAACGGTTTGTGGCGGATGTGGATTTGCAATCGGACAATCCGTATCGACCGGAGTGCCTCCAGTCAATAGGAAAGAAAGTGGCGATTGTCGGAGCCGGACCATGCGGACTCTCCGCTGGCTATTATCTAAGGCAGGCCGGAATTGAGTGTACGATTTTTGATGACCACGAATACCCGGGCGGCTCGCTGCGTTATGGGTCTATCGATCAAAATATACTGCCATTGGAAGTGGTCGAAAAAGAAATAGACCCAATAATGAGCCTTGGGATAATATTTAAAGGCAATATACGGGTGACGCAGGGCGTTTCTATGGAGGAGTTGAAACGCCGATATGATGCGATTCTTTTGGCGGTTGGTGAATTGTCAGATGGACAAGCCGAAAAAATCGGCATTGAGACAAAAGATAATAAAATACAGGTAACCCGTCCGGAATATTATACTTCACGGAATGCCGTTTTTGCGGCGGGCGGCTGCATTGGGTCAAGAAATTTAATGATTCGCGCAGTTGCAGATGGAAAAGAAGCGGCCAATGCGATACAATCCTATGTATTGGGGCAGGAAAATTCCGTAAACAGGCAATATAATCACCCAATGGGACGTCTTGAAAAGCAGGAGTTGGAACTTTTTCTCAAACAATCTTCCAACTTTGGACGTATTGAACCCAACAGCGAAATATTGGGATTGACTGCAGGGCAGGCGCAGGACGAATCACGTCGCTGTTTGCATTGTGATTGTCGAAAGGCGGATTCCTGTCAACTTCGTGATGCGGCAACCGGTTTGGCGGCTCGGCGAAATGTTTGGCCCAATCAGAGAAAATTGTTTGAGCAAATAACGGCCTGTGAAAAAATTATTTTTGAGCCGGGAAAATGTATCAAGTGTGGCCTGTGTGTGCAGACATCCAAAAACGCAGGTGAACAAATCGGTCTGTCGTTCGAAGGCAGGGGGTTTGAGATGAAAATTGTCGCTCCATTGGAAAAAACGCTTACCGAGGGGCTTCAAAAAGTGTCAATGGACTGTGTGAAAATATGCCCGACCGGGGCACTTTCGCTAAACGAGATGATAGAATGAACATGTGCAGGAGAAGTATATGAATTTCAGATGGTTGGCTCTCATGATAACGGTATGCTTATCAATAACGTCCTTTTCTTTGGCCGGAGATTGGCCCAATTGGCGCGGCCCCAATTATGACGGCATCAGTACCGAAACCGATTGGAATCCGAAGATGCTTACCGAAAAAAAGGTCCTTTGGGATGCTCAGGTGGGGATTGGCTTTTCGGCGGTTTCAATTGCCAACGGCAAAGCCTATACGATGGGAAATATTAATAAGAATACCGATGTTATTTATTGCTTTGACGCGATAACCGGCAAGGAAATCTGGCGCTATGAATATGCCGAAGACCTGAACCCCAAGAACTACGAAGGCGGCTGCAGTGCCACCCCGACCATCAGTGACGGCAAGGTCTATACCATCAGTAAGACCAGCAAAGTTTTTTGTCTGAGTGCGGAAACCGGTGAGGTTGTCTGGAAAAAAGAACTGCCGTACGAGGCTCCGACATGGGGAATCGCCGGCTCAGCTTTGGTGGTCGATGAAAAAGTCATCTTTAACTTGGGGAAATCCGGTCTGGCACTGAATAAGATAACCGGCGAGATTATCTGGAAGAGCGATAACGCAAAGTGCGGCTATGCTACACCCGTTCCTTACAAAAGCGGAGAAACTATAGAGATGGCTATTTTCGGAAAAGATTCCGTGATGAGCATTGACCTTGCGACGGGGACAGTGCGCTGGTCGTATTTATGGGAGACAAAGCATGATGTGAATGCCGCCGACCCGATTATTTCCGGGCAGGAGATTTTTATTACGTCCGGATACGGGCACGGGGCGGCGCTGATTGACATTGCGTCGAAGGAACCTGCTAAACTCTGGGAAAATAAAAACATGCGGTCCCACATGAGCGGCCCGGTTTTGATAAACGGCTATCTCTACGGCATTGATGACAATCAGTTGGCTTGCCTGGACTGGCAGACCGGTGAGCAGAAATGGGTGGAGAAGAAAACCCGAAAAGGTGCATTGTCTGCGGCAGGTGACAAGTTGATTGTCATCAGCGAGTCAGGTACACTGCTGATTGTTCAGGCAACACCGGAGGGTTATCAGGAAATCGCTTCGGCCGATGTTTTGTCCAGTCGCTGCTGGACGATGCCGGTATTTTCTGATGGACATATTTATGTGCGTAACGCCGCCGGGCATCTCGTATGTGTGGATGTGCAGAACAAAAATGAACAGTAACCATCGGTGACTGTTCCGGAATCTTTTTCAATGGTTATTATTTGTCAATGTCAAAACGCCCGATTGGTTTCAGAGGCAACCCGTCGGCAGGTATCTGATGCGTTGAAAAGCACATCACAGCCGGTGGTCTATGTGGATGACCTGTGTGCACTTGCGGCTAAGAAGAACCCATTACTTGGGCAGTGGGCCGAGCAAAAGGAACTTGTCGTTTGTGCCTGTTTTCCGCGTGCGGTTAAGGCACTCTTTTCCCACGCCAAAGTCAACCTGCCGGAATCGACAAAGATTTTTAATCTGCGAACACAGCAGCCGGAAGATATTCTCTCCTTGTTGCCGGTAGAATTAGACGATAAGGGGCAAACCCCGCCGAAAACGATTCAGGCGACTGACCCGGATTGGGTTCCATGGTTTCCGGTGATTGATTACCAGCGATGCAAAAACTGCAAACAGTGCCTGAATTTTTGCCTGTTTGGCGTGTATTCAATGACACAAGACCAAACCGTTCAGGTTTCCCTGCCCGCAAAATGCAAAACCGGGTGTCCGGCGTGCGCGCGGGTGTGTCCGTATGCGGCGATTATTTTCCCCAAATATGACAAAAGTCCCATCAATGGCGATGAGGTGGTGGAAGCGGAATGGAAAAAAAGCCATGCTGCGTCTGCGGCCTCTTTGAAGGACCGGCTCTCCGGCAATATTTATCAGCTTCTGCGCAATCGAAACAACCGTGCCGCTTCTGTCCAATCGCTTTCTGATCTGGAAAAACTCAAGGACTCGTTCGATATTCCCGAAGATTTGTTCGAATCCCATTCATAACCCCCTATTTTGCCACAGGGTGCACAGAGGTTCACAGAGAAAATTTGGGTTCGATTGGGTTCGTTTTTATAGTCGCCAGTCACTGGTGAATAGTTGTTAGTCTCGCGGATAAAAACAGTTACAATGTTTTTTCTAATTTTTAAATTGGGTTCGTTTGTCAAAAAAAGTTGTCCACAGATTGCATGGATTTCCACATATTTTAGACAAAGAATAGCCACAGAGGGCGAAGAGAACTCAGAGGTTTTAGGTCAAAAAATTACCACTGAATGCACGGAAATACACAGAATGTTTTTAACCACGAATGAACACGAATTGACACAAATATAGTTTTTGGTTGTTAGCCGGGCGACGCTGGGCGTTCGCACTCATATTTAGATGTCAGATATCAGACTTCAGATGTCAGACTTCAGCGGGCGGCATTGCCGCCAATGGAGGTATTATAGCATAAGTTAGATGATTGTCAAACAAATTTTTGGTGTTACCAAAAATAAAGTTCCAAATTCCATATCCTAAATTCCAATTGTGGAAGTCCTCCGGGTGGCGGTTTTTATACGTGGTAAATATGGGGATGGATAGAATTTTCAATTTTCCAAGTCCAATTTTCGAATGAATGCAGGAATACAAGAACACAAGTATACAAGAATGGGGCCCCGGATCGGTGTCCGGGGTGATATTACTTCTTCCAGATGGCTTTTTTGCCTTTTTTGACGGGATTTACGGGGTTAACGCGGATTTTAAATCAGGTAGAAGATAGAGGGGGGATTTTTATACGTGGTAAATACGTGGGTTTGGGGAAGAAGGTTTACGCCCGGCGGTCTTTGAAAAGACCGCCGGGCGCAAGTGCCTGCGAGTGTCATAAGACACTCTTGTTATGACAAGCTCGCAGACATGGATTAGTTACAATGTTGCATATTTTACCGGTTTGAGTATAATTGTCAATAGAAAATTTCATAAAACAGGACAAAGGGAGGTTACAATGAAGTCGGGCTATACATTAGGGCTGGATATTGGAAGTAATTCCATCGGCTGGGCACTACTTGACAACAAAAACGACGATATAATCCGTACGGGTGTAAGAATATTTCCCGAAGAAGGAATGTCGGGGAAAGTATCAAAAGGTGGGAAACAGGTAAAAGTATCCCAAAGGGCTATGAGAGGATACACAAAAAGGGCTCGGAGGAATAGAGACCGAAAAACACGCAGAAGAGATAAGCTAATTAACATTTTAGCCCAAAATGGATTATTGCCGCTTGATTTTGAGGAGCGAGAACGATTATTGCTCGATATGGATGTGCCTAAAAAAGAGCGATCATTAAGGCCATATCGATTACGAAGCGAAGGATTAGAGAATCCACTGACCGTTTATGAACTTGGAAGGGTATTTTTTCATCTTAACCAGCGACGTGGTTATCATAGCAATAGGAAAAGCGGAGACCCTTCAGAAGATAAAAAAGTTGGTAAGGAAGCAAATGAACTAGAAAAAGAAATTGCTGCCGCTAATTGTCATACAATAGGAGAGTATTTTTATAAAATTGTCTCTGCAAAAGAAAAAGCAGAAGATGAAAAAGATATCGAACGGATACGTCAACGATACACATTTCGAAAAACATATCGGAAAGAATTTGACTTCTTATGGCAGGAACAAAAAAAGTATCACCCTAAACTTTTAACCGAAGACTTAAAAAAACAGATACAACAAGCCATAATCTATCACCAGAGAGAGCCAAGATATTTAAAGCCTAAACAATGCGAATATGAGCCGAACAGTTATACGTGCAAAAGAGCTAACTGGACTGCACGACAATATGTTCTTTTACAAAATGTTAACAGTATAAAAATAGAAGTGATAGGGCACGAGCCGAAACCTCTATCAGAAGAACAGCGTGCTGTTGCATTAACTCTGTTATCAACAAATGAGCGAGTTACATTTAAAAATCTAAAAAAACATCTTGGACTCGGTAAAGATGTTGAATTTAATTATGAAGAAGACGGTAAAAATAAAAGCATGAAAGGTGATTCATTCCTCTCTGATATTCGCAAATTATTTGGTAAAGAAGATTGGGATGAGTTCCCCAGAAAAGAGCAGAAAAGCATTGTAAATGCATTTGCTTATTTTGGCGATGCATCATTAATCGAGTATCTCAAAGAAAGATATAAATTTGAGAGTGAGAAATTAGATAACGCACTGAATGTTCCCATTCCCGAAGGCAGAATGCCTTATTCTGTATTAGCTCTTAAGAAAATCAATAATTATTTAGCAAAAGGAAAATTACAACATGAAGCTTTAATGTTGGCATATCCAGATGACAATGAAAAGCAAATTATACGTGGATTCATAAAAGAAGTTCCAGAAATAGAAAATCATGTGGTTTTGAAGGCATTACATGAAATTAAAAAGCTTGTGAACGCCATAATCAAAGAGCATGGAGTACCAAATCGAATTCACGTTGAAATGGCACGTGACATAAATAAATCGCCCGAAGAAAAAGATGAAATCCAGCGTAAGATTAAAGGCAACGAACAAGAAAATGAAAAATCATGGAATGAGCTAAAAAATTTAATTGCAGAAAATCAACTTACCGTGAAGCCCGGGAAAAAAACGCTCCTTAAATACAAACTGTGGAAAGAAGCAGGCAAGCAATGTGTTTTTTGTGGAAAGTATATCCACCCCAGGAATCTTTTTGAACCGGATATTCAGATTGAACATATTCTCCCACGATCAAGAAGTTTTGATAATAGTTTTGCAAATAAGACAATTGCTCATGCAAAATGTAATCAAATTAAAGATCAGTACACACCATATGAGATATATAAGGATAAGCCAGAGGAATATCGAACTCTCAAGAAATGCTTGTATGATAGTAATATGCCTAAGCACAAAAGAATTCGGTTTTTGCAGGAGACACTTGATGATACAGAAGCGTTAAGCCGAAATTTAAATGATACTCGTTATGCTAACAAAGCTGCTCTAAAAATGTTGCGGCAGATAGGATGTCTTGTGTTGGGACGAAAGGCGAAGCTAACTTCAACAATACGAGAATACTGGAACTTCAACAAAATTTTAAATCCCGTGGAAAATGTGAAAAATAGGTTTGATAACAGGCACCATGCCGTAGATGCGATTATTGTCGGATTAATAGATCAGAAACTCATTGAGAAATTGAAATTGCATTTTGAGAATCCATATATTCATAAATTCGAATTGCCTGACGGCTTTTGGGAAAAAGCGAAAAAGAGCATTGAGGAAATTAATGTTTCCTATCGTCCTTCTTATATTGAGGGTCACCATTTTTCTGATAAATTACACAAAGATAATCCATTGGGGCTGACAGATGAAGTAAAGGGATATTTTTATGAACAAAAGATGGTGCAATTGTCACAAAATGCTTGGATATGTAAAGAAAAGCTACCCTACATCCAAAGGAAAAATTTATCAGAAGCTATAAAAACCTGTGGTGATATTGATGTCGTTATCCATGAAAGTTGCAAACATATTAAAGATGCGATTTATGCTGCTGCCAAAAAAGAGGGAATTGATATAGCAGACAAAGAAGAAAGCATACCGACGAAGGTTTTAGCTAATATCTATCTCATTGACAAAAAAGGTAAAAAAATTCCTGTGAGGAAAATTCGTAGTACTGTTTATAAGTCAAGTACAATTGTCTTTACAGACAAGAAAGGAAAACCCTATAAGGCCTATCCAACAGGAAGAAATCACCACATAGAAATAGTCGAAAAAGATGGAGAAAAACAAGGAATAATTGTTACGAAATTTGAGGCTGTTAGGAGACATGCAGAAGGTAAACCTGTTATTCTCCGGAAACACAAAAGTGCTAAATTTATCATGTCCCTATCTCAAAATGAAATGTTTATGACAGAGATGGATGATGGAACTTTTCAGCTTCATCGAGTCGAAAAAATAAGCGATTCTGGCATTATATTAAGGCTACATGTTTATGGGGGGCCATGCAAGGATAGTGATAAGGTACCTTTAGTTTTACGCAAATCACCTAATACGTTAAACGGCTATAAAGTGACGGTTGATCCTATCGGACGGGTATTTCCTGCTAAAGACTGACTTTTTTTGTGCCGATAAGCCTTTGCAGGAGGGCCGTAAGGGCTTATTGCATGATAAAGAAGGTTATTGAGATTTCTCATGCAGGGACGCATCTATCGGTGAAGCTGGATCAGCTTGTGGTCAAGCAGGACGGGGTGGTGAAGGGGCGGATTCCGTGCGAGGATATCGGGGTTTTGCTGGTCGATCATACGGGGGTTTCTTACACGCATTCGGTATTTACCACGCTTTTGGATAAAGGTGCGGCGGTGGTGCTGTGTAACGGCTCGCATCATCCGGCGGGGATGCTGTTTCCGCTGGAAAGCAATTCGGTGCAGACGGAACGGTTCCGGGAGCAGGCGGCGGTCAAAGAGCCAGTTAAAAAACGGCTCTGGCAGCAGCTTGTGCGGGCGAAGATTGCGCATCAGGCGGCGATTGTGGCCGATGATGAGGTGACTTATCGGGCATTAAAAGCAATGGAAAAACGGGTGCGGTCGGGCGACCCGGAGAACGTGGAGGCGCAGGCGAGCAAGCGGTATTGGACTTCGTATCTCCAGCACATCGATTTTAAGCGGAGGCGGGACGGGGGGGCGCCGAATAACTTGCTGAATTACGGGTATATGGTGATGCGTGCGGCGGTGGCGCGGGCGCTTTGTTCGGCCGGACTTTTGCCGACTTTGGGGATTCATCATCGGAACAAGTATAACGCTTATTGCTTAGCGGATGATGTGATTGAACCGTTCCGGGGATTCGTGGAGAAAAAGGTCAAGGCGATCTGTGAAAGCCGCGAAGACATTGAAGACTTAACGCAGGAGATTAAGGCGCAGCTTTTGGAGATACTCTACGATGAGGTGGAAATCGGCGGATTTTCGGGGCCGCTGATGGTGGGGCTGCATCGGACGGCGGCGTCTTTGCAGCGCTGTTTTGCCGGGGCACAAAAGCAGTTAGAATTGCCGAAGGTATGAATATTAACGGGTATAGAGCGGTGTGGATATTTGCGATGTTTGATCTTCCGACGGACACGAAAAAGGCGCGGAAGGACTATACGGAATTTCGGAAAAATCTTTTAAAAGACGGGTTTTCTATGGTACAATACTCTATCTATGTGAGGCATTGTGCCAGTGAGGAGAACGCGGATGTGCATTTTAAGCGGGTCAAGTCGTTTTTGCCGCCGGATGGGGAGGTTCGGCTGGTTACGATTACGGATAAGCAGTTTGAGCGGATGCAGATTTTTTGGGGAAAAATGCGCAAACCCACCCCACCCGCGCCGCGTCAGCTTGAGCTTTTTTAGCGGCGATTTGCTGCTAACGGCTTGTTTTGCAAAGGCTTACGGATGAGGTATTGTAACTAATCCATGCCTGAGAGCAAGCCACAACAAATACTTCTTGTTGTATACTGCTCCCGATTGAAAAATCCTGTTTTTTCAATTCGTACTGTCTTGTGTCCGATAAATACTACATGAACGATTATTCGTTATCAAGTGAGAAAATGGCCGAACTGGAAAAAACGCATCGCCGTTTACATGA
>JADHXS010000003.1 GCA_016782835.1 Phycisphaerae bacterium
TGATGCCGCGACCGACCAAATGGGGAAATTGAATGTGTTGGGGGCTTTTGACAATATGTATTTTCAACAAATGCCGTCGCAGTATCCGGCCTGTGCGCTGACGGCGCGGGTGCGATTCGAGAGGGTCGAGGAGGGAAATCATGCGATACGAATCTATATTATGGACGAGGATGGCGCTTCCATCGGACCCAAACTGGACGGTAATATTTCCGTGAAGATTCAGGATAATGTGGGAACCGCCATGGTGAATCTTATTCTAAACATGCGAGGGCTGGAATTCAAGCAATTCGGTAAATACCGTGTTGATTTGGCCATCGACGGAAACATCCAGGCTTCGCTGCCGCTACGGGTTAGTCAGGCGCCAAACCGTCCGTCACAACATTCCATCAAACCTCCCGAACAAACTGATTGATAGTGTGAATTATTTTGTTTTTTAGACCTTGATTTACGCTGAAATTAGATATTTTGAATGATTGCATTTTTGCCAAAAGAATCTTATGTTTTAAATAGATACTTCGGAGAAGGTTTTAAGAAAAGGGGCTGTCACAGGATACACTCGGGTATCCTCGAGCCCCTTCTCCGGAGGGGAGAAAACTCATCTATTCCTACGTTTTATCGGGCATTCTGTGCGGCGTCTGTTTTTGTGTTCTTTTTATTTGTAAAGAGGGGGTTTTTCTGCAATTTTTTTGGTCTTCAAAAAGCATTTCCGGTGTTTTGACAATGTCTGAGAATTCGGGTATTCTTCTATTATGGTTCCCAAAAATACCGGAATAGAAAAAGACAGAATAGAAACATGATGATTAATGAACTATTTTATTCGCTTCAGGGCGAGGGTCAATTAGCCGGGGTTCCGAGCGTTTTCATTCGCGTGGCGGGCTGTCCGTTACGGTGCCGCTGGTGTGATACGAAATATGCCTGGGCTTTGGATGCGGGGGAGGTGCTGACGCCGGAGCAAATCATCGAGAAGATTAGCGACTATCCCACACAGTTTGCAGTCGTTACCGGCGGTGAACCGATGGTTCACGAGGGGATCGACGAACTGGTCGGGCTTCTTCACAAAAATGACTATCATATAACAATCGAAACGGCCGGGATAGAGTATATTGCCGGTTTGCCGGTTGATTTAATGAGCATCAGCCCGAAATTAAAAAACTCTTTACCAAGCAATGCTGAACAGGCCATCGAATATGAACAAAAGCGTTTTCAGCCAGAGGCATTGAAAGGGCTGATGAAATCGTATGATTATCAGTTAAAATTTGTTGTGGATACACCGAATGACATAGACGAGGTCGCTGATTGCCTCGAACAGTTGGAAGATGTCAATCCCTATAAAATTTACCTGACGCCGCAGGCAACGGAGCCGAAGGATTATCTTGAAAAATCCCGCTGGCTGGCGGACTATTGCCTGCAATCCGGCTTTGCGTTTTCACCGCGGCTGCAGGTGATGCTCTGGCCCGGACAAAAGGGCAAATAAAAACGCAACGGCGCAAACCGTGCGAATGTGTTTGTATAGGGTGCTGCGTTCTCTTCGCATGGCTTGCGCCATAGCGTTCTTGTGCTTACTTCTTCAATCCCCATTTTTGCAGCAGTTCCAGTAACGTCGGGTCTTGTGCATTTCCCCCAAGCGAATGGACACCAAAGGCTCCGCCGCCGATGGCATAGTAACCAACCGCACAGCCGCCGACGGCAATGGTTCCGATAGCTAATCCACCGGCTGCAAATCCCAGGCTGATTCCGACACCTCCCAGGGCTGCCAGCAGACCGAGACCAACGCCGCCGAATGCAATCAATCCAAAGGCTGTGCCGCCAATCGCCAGCCAGCCGATAGCAATACCTCCGATGGCAACGATGCCTTTGGCGATACGCAATTTTGCAGTTGCCGGGTCGAGTGCCGGTCCCATGACAATATGCACCAGCGGCAGACCAAAGAGCTTGCGTTTTGAGACGTATTCGAAACAATAAAAGCCGCCCGTACCGCCACGGGATGAATACCCGCACATCGGGCACATGACGGCTTTATCCGAGATTTCATTTCCGCATTCAGGACAGGGTATGAGCGACATCATATTGCTCCTTTATCTGGATAGTGTGAGTTTTCTATTGTCTTTACGGGAAAGAGATATCGTATTGCGCTAAATGCCAGTACCATTAAAAGGAGATTGAGAAATGAAACCAGCCATGCTCCGGCCATGCCAAAAGACAGCACATGGATTCCGGTGATAATCTGAAAAAGAAAAAATACCCATTTCCATGCCTTCAACAACCCCACGATAAAAAGGATTTTCGCCAAAATCCATATGATGGCCCATGGGTATTTTGGAATTATAAACAGGTTTTCAATTCCTTCCCATACTAATATGAAAACGATCACCCAGATTTGCCACGGCACTTGTCGAAATAAAAATTGACTTGCAGTATTATTTTGTCGAGGTGTATTGTGAGTTAAATCCGGTTGCGGATTTTTATGAATCGCCTCCAATAGCTGACGGTATTCTTCTTCGGTGATCCTGCCTTCTTCCAGCAATTGCCTTAGTTCCTGTTCAGAGTTTATATTTTCCATTTTTTATCCTTCCTATTCAAGCAACGAATATTATTGATAGTACGAGTAAAATACCCGCTGTAATTGCTGCTGCTTTTCCCAAGCTATCCTTCCATGAAATGATTCCTATTACAAATGCAGCGAAGTCCATCCCCCAAAACAGGAAGAACCAAGGTCCAATCGCTGTCCCAGCATTCGGGGGGCACAAAAAAGTATCAACCACAAAATAACCCATAACAGGAAGGACAACACCGCCCAATGTCAGAATCAAAGCGAACTTTCCGAGTTTGTGAGGTGGATTAGATATATTTTTAGTTCCGTCCTGACTGGTAGATTGCCCCTTGTTTATTTCGGTCATAGCATGTTTGAGTTCATGGTATTCTTCTTCGGTAATTTTGCCTTCTTCGAGCAGTTGTTTCAATTCTTGTTCACTGGTTGGTTCCATAATTTCTCTCCTGTGGCACGGCCATCTTGGCCGTGATTCACGGGCTGGAAGCCCGTGCTACGTTAATTTCTCCAGTCTTTTTTTGGCTTCGGCGACGGTAATCTCGCCGGAGCGGAGTTTTTCGAGAATGGCCTTTTTCTGTTGCTCCGAATGTATGAGGGATTTGGTGTTGGCGATGAGTTTGTCCAGCCGGGTGCGGATGGCGGCATAACCTAGGTTGGTATTCTCCTCAAGGGCCTTGATGCTGAATCCCGATAGCAGGTATTCCAGCAAAAACTGCTGGTCATCGTTGTTGAGCCGCCCGAAAATCGAATCATTGAAGGGGCCTTCCACCTTGACCCCGCAAGCGGTACAACTCATCGCGGCAATCTGCATTTTCAGCCCGCAACAGGGGCATCGATTGGATAGGTTTTTTCGTTCCATAACAATAATTATTGACTAAGCACTGTCTTTTGTCAAATAAAATTCGGAAAAATAGCAAAAAATCCTAAAAATATTTAGAAGCAAGAAAAGGCTTGCTAAATCGCACATTTTCGGTAAAATCGCCTTCTCTTGATGCCCGGGTGGCGGAATTGGCAGACGCGTTAGGTTGAGGGCCTAATGAGGCTTATACCTCGTGCTGGTTCGACTCCAGTCCCGGGCATTTTTTTCTCAATATCCGTCCATCCGTCCATTTTCCAAGTCTCATTGCGTAATTAAACTTGACAAGTTTTTGCTTATTCATTTATATAATATCAGGATATAATTATCGAATATTAAAACCTGAAAAGGAGAAAACCCATGAGTCCCAATAAAGAGCAGGGCAAAAAAGCGGTGATTGACGTACTGAACAAGGCACGTGCGATGGAACTCCAGGCGATTGGTCAGTATATGAATCAGCATTACAATCTGGACGATATGGATTATGGTGAACTGGCCGCGAAGGTTAAGCTGATTGCCATCGATGAGATGCAGCACGCTGAAATGTTTGCCGAACGGATTAAAGAATTAGGCGGCGAACCGACGGCGGATTTGGCGGATAAGGTTAAAAAAGGACAGAAAGTAGAAGCCCTCTTTCCGTTCGATGCCAAACTTGAAGATGACACGGTTGCGATCTACAATGGATTTTTGAAAACATGCGGGGAAAATGGCGATAATATATCCGTCAAAATTTTTGAAGATATTATTGCTCAGGAGCAGGTCCATTTCAATTATTTTGACAATGTTCGCGGCCATATCGAAAATCTGGGTCAGGCCTATCTGGCCCGCATTGCCGGAACTCCTTCAGCGACGGGCCTGGCTACGCAGGGTTTTGTGGCGCGCGAACAGGCGGTCGGATAAATCTTCAACAAAATGGTATGAATCTGAGTGAGATTGAAAGAGTCCTAAATATATTTTTAGAACTTTTTTTGTTGGTAAAAACCTGTCAGGATAGTGCCTGGATTGACGTAATTCCCACAGTTGCCACGATATCACGTGCGACGCATCCGCGGGACAGGTCATTAATCGGTTTAGCCAGCCCCTGCAGGATTGGCCCATAAGCCTCAGCACCCGCCAGACGTTGTGTGGATTTGTAACAGATGTTTCCTGCACCCAGGTCCGGGAAGATGAACGTATTGGCCCGGCCTTTCAAAGGACTGTCGGGAGCTTTAGTTGCGGCGGTGGCCGGTATATAGGCCGCATCGAATTGCAGTTCTCCGTCAATAAGAACCGTGTCACCGAAAATTGCCGTGATACGTTCTTTCGCACGTTCAGCGGCAAGCGCGATTTTAACGGCGTGTTCGCCTTTGGCCGAGCCTTTGGTTGAATAACTCAGCATGGCGATGCGCGGCTCAAAGCCAAACTGCAGGCCTGTTTTGGCCGTGGAGATGGCGATGTCGCACAGTTGCGCTTCCGTTGGGGCTTCGACGAGGCCGCAATCTGCGAACAGCAGTGTTTCTCTCGGGAAACTCATGAAAAACATACTGGAAATTGTTTTAATCCCTTCCGCCGGTTTGATAATCTGAAGAGCCGGTCGAATGGTGTCTGCCGATGAATGGCGAGCACCTGACACTAAGCCGTCGGCGTATCCCAGTTTGACCAGCATGGTTCCGAAATAGCTTTCGTCCTGTACGATACCGTCTGCCTGCTGGAGCGTGATGCCTTTGTGTTTTCGCATTTCATAAAAGGCGTTGGCAAATTCATCACGTCTGGCATCCGTGGCGGGATTTAATATCTGAAGACCGGAAGGGTCAGCTCCTTTTTCTTTGAGCCGGGCGATGATGCGGTCGATGTCGCCGAGAATAATGATTTTGGCGAAGCCCAATTTAAGAACGTTGACTGCCGCATCAATTGTTCGTTCGTCGGAGCCTTCGGGCAGAACGATGGTTTTTATATTTTCAGACGCTTTTTTGATAATCTTATCAAAGAAAACAGACATAAAAACATACCTTTATTTATTTCATCCAAGAGCATTGATCATTGCGTGTTGCACGGAAAAACGCGCCCGAAGGGATTCGAACCCCTAACCTTCGGTTCCGTAGACCGACGCTCTATCCAATTGAGCTACGGGCGCTTTTTTCAATATCCAAGCGTGCGTCCCGGGGTTTGCCCCCAAAAGAAGAAAGCATCATAGCCAATTACGTTTGGATTTCAAGTAGTTCCTGTTAAAACCCTTAGTTTTTTTGCGGAATCCACGAAAAAAGACATACCAAAACTTGATTCTATCCTTGTAGATGTCATGCTGGGCTTGCTCCGGCATTCAGTGGGGTATGCTCTGGATCCCGGCTCAGGAGCCGGGATGACAAATTTGTAGCCGCAAAAGAACATAATGCATTCTTTTAATACCCGCGTATCAGGTATCCCAATTTATCAAGTCCTTCGCCTTCCAATACCTGCGGATTGAATTTCATGTTCAACAGGTGGAATTATTCTATTTCAACAGATTCTTCACCTTCGGCTCAGAATGACAATACCGCGTGGGGCATTCGTCTTTGCTAAAGCTATTCTGGAAAAGCGGTTCGACCTATTATTTTTTGTAGGCTTCTTTGGGATCGTAGACCTTTTCGGCGATGAACTCTAATTCGCCAGCGTCTTTTTTGACAGCTCGGTAGAAGCAAGACTGGTAGCCGACGTGGCACTGGCCCTGGTCGACGGTGACCTTGAGAATGAGGCAATCCTGGTCGCAGTCGACGAGGATTTGTTTGACTTTCTGGACATGGCCGGACTCTTCGCCTTTTTTCCACAGCTTTTGGCGGCTCCGGCTGAAAAAGACCGCGTTGCCCGTTTCGAGCGTCAGTTTCAACGCTTCGTCATTCATATAAGCGACCATCAGCACCTGGCCCGTTTCGACATCCTGTGAGATGGCGGTAATCAGTCCGTTTGCGTCAAACTTCGGCATGAAGCCGAGGCCTTCTTCGATTTGTTTGTTTGCTGCCACGATATAAACTCCATATCAAAAATTAAAAATCAAATAGCAAAAAACAGGATTTGGCTGTTGGTCGAGACTAAATATTAAATCCTGTTGCAGAGGCTCCTTTTACACGGTATCTTATAGAAAAACAAGTATTTTTCAGGAAACTCTCTTTGACGGACGGCAGGAATACAACAAAAAAGTCTTATGCATCACTGATCATTCGGTTGGCGATTGCGGGCGTTGCCTGCTGGATTATTTATCAGAAAATCGACCCGGGCGAATTGGCTGGTGCGTTCGAGCGATTGCGCCTGTCCACATTACTCCTTGCCGTGCTGGTGTTTAATGCGGGGGTGTGCCTGATCGGAACGCGATGGTGGGTGTTTATGCGGGCCCAGGATATTCGTGTGCCGTTGTTTCTGGCCATCAAGCTGATATTTCTGGGACAATTTTTTACGAATTTCATGCCGAGTGCCGTCGGCGGCGACGTGGTTCGGGCGTGGTATGTATCCCGGCATACGCATAAACGGCTTCAGGCGGCATTAGGTGTGGCTGTGGACCGGTTGATGGGGTTGGCCGCAACGTTTATCTTAGCAATCACAAGTTATTTGTTATTTATGCGTGGGCAGGGGATATTTCAGGTCAGCCGGAAGGGGCCGAGCCGAATCAGTGCTTTTTTTGACAGACATCCCGTTTCAGTGTATCAGGTCTTGCTAATTGTCATCATTTTTGTCGGAATTTTGTTTTTCTTTGCCGGTTTTTTTAATTTAAAGCAATTTTTCAAGCGGATTTATGGTCATTTTATCCATCTTTTTGGCCAATTAAAAGAAGTATTATTCGTTTACTACCATCATCCGCTGGTCTTGATTTTTGGACTTTTGGTAACCATTTTACTACAAAGTGCGGTTATCTTGTCACTATGGCTTGTAGGAAGGGATTTGGGGATGAGTGCCGAAATTCGGTTCTATTTTGTCTTTTTCCCGATGGTCTGGGTGATCGGGTCGATTCCCGTCAGCATTGCGGGGATTGGAATTCTCGAAGGGGGGATTATTTTGCTGTTTGTGCAGTTTACCGGAGCCGCCCCGGAAGCAGGAATTGCGCTGGCTCTTTGTCAGCGTCTGACGTGGGTGATTGCTTCGGTTCCGGGGATGGCGGTCCACCTGAGCGGATCCCATCGCCATAAAGAGCAATCCGGTTAGATTTTTATTGACGAATTTACCTATTCCGTCCATAATACCGGTTGTATGATAGGGTTGGGGCTAAAACAGATGAAATTTTATCACAAATTGTGATATTTACGATATTTATTGGCACGATGCCAGGGACAGTGTACGCAGCGATGCAAGCGGTTAAAAATTTCAGGACATACTTTTTTCGGGGGTTGGCGGCCTTACTGCCTACGATCCTGACGATATGGATATTTTGGCAGTGCTATGTTTTTATTCAGGAAAAGGTGAGTATCCATATTAACCGCGGCGTTGTTTACGGAACTGTTGTGCTGATTGATTGGTATCCACCGATTACCGATGAAGACAAACAAGCCTATGCGATAGCGCAGAACCCACAGTTATTGGGTGATAACGAAAAAATTGCTCAGCGGATTCAGGATAAAGATATTATTTATGGAACTCGGATTGCTGTGGCCGAACAGTTCTGGGTCTACGGCCGCGGCCAGGTAACAGGATTTGTCGTTGCGATTATCGGTGTTTGTGCCATCGGTGCGTTTTTGGCCAGTGTGATGGGGCGTACGCTTTGGCACGTGATCGAGAAGACGCTAATGAACCTACCGCTGATCAAACAAGTATATCCCTATATTAAACAGGTAACAGATTTTCTGCTGGCGAAGAAAAACCTGAGGTTCAATAAAGTCGTTGCTTTTGAGTATCCGAGAAAGGGGACCTGGTCGATTGGCCTGGTGACGGGCGATGGACTTAGGAAAGTTGTCAGTTCTGTGAAACGGGAGTTATTGACGGTGTTTGTCCCGACGTCTCCGACACCATTTACGGGATACGTCATTATGGTGCCGAAAGATGAGGCGATCGAACTGGAGATGTCAATCGAAGAGGCACTGCGATTCGTGATCAGCGGCGGAGTGATTACTCCCGCTGAGCATTTGGCGTTTGAGGCGTCGAGAAAATCTCCGGATAACGTGATGGAACAATGAAAAGAATGTTATTTTAGAGAAATCAGGAGGTACAGATGCTTTTTACCATTACCGGTAAACACATCGAAATTACCGATGCGATGCGAATGCATGCACAGGAAAAGATTGAAAAGCTGCCGCGTTATTTTAACAGTATCAGCCAGATCGAAGTGATCGTGGAAGGCAACGAGGGCAGCAAGCAAAGCGTGGAAATAATCGTTCATGCTGAACATAGCGACTTGCTGATCGCCAAAGAAGTCGGCGATGATATGTACGCATGCATTGACCTTGCAATTCATAAACTTGAACGTCAATTGCGAAAAGCAAAAGAAAAACAACGCAGCCATAAACGTACGGTTGATGTTGAGCCGTTACAATCCGGACCTGTTTTAGAATCGGAAGAAGATAATGCGGTCTGAAACGGTTCTGGAAAGCGGCTTGCAGGATAGAAAATAAATGCTGTGTCTAAGGAGATTTTATGAAGTTAGCAGATATCGTTTGTGTTGGCGCCATTATTCCGCAATTGGAGTCAAGGGAGCGGGATGGGGTGATTCATGAGCTGATTCAAGCTTTACTTAAAAACAAAAAACACGCTAAAATCGATCCCAAAGCATTGGCCAAAGCAGTCATTAAGCGGGAAAATGAGGCCAGCACCGGCATCGGCAAAGGGGTGGCGGTACCGCATGTCAAGCATGAAGCCGTTACCGAACCCATTGCGGTTGTTGGTTGTTCGTCGGAGGGCATCGATTTTATTTCGTTGGATAAGCAGCCGGTTTATTCGGTGTTTCTGCTGCTTAGCCCGGCGGATGAACCGGACAAGCATTTGCAGGCGATGGAAACCATATTCAGGAATTTGCAGAAAGATGATTTTCGTCGTTTCCTTCGTCAGGTTCGGAATCGAGAAGATGTGATAGAGGCGATCAAGGACGCTGATGAGTCGTCTGCAGAATAAGGTTGGCAGACCATAAACAAAAAGACGGGAGCCCAGAACGAAAGATGAACTGTGTCTAAACTGACATACGAAACTGAAGCAGAAGTCAAAAGTCCGGATGGACTGCATATGCGTCCGGCGATGCTGTTTGTGGATTTGGCAAATACATTTGAGTCAGACATCACAGTCAGCAATGGGGATATGACGATTGACGCTAAAAGCATTATGCAAATGACGATGCTCGCTGCGACTCATGGAACACGTTTGAAGATTCGAGCGGAAGGTCCGGATGCTCAAAAGGCGGCACAATCTCTTCGGGAGTTGCTGGAAAGTCAGCTTATAGGTGATTCGACGGCTGTGAGCGAAAAGGAAGGATAGAAAACTCGATGGAGATCAGAAAGGGAATTGCAGTTTCGCCCGGTATTGCAATAGCAAAGCCGATGGTGATCGATTCGAAAGATTACCGGATCCCCAGACGGTCTATCATGCCCTCACAACGCGATAAGGAAATTCAACGCTTACGAAAAGCCTTTTCGAAGGCCATTTTAGAATTGGAAAACCTCGGATCGTCGAAGGCGATACAGGAAGGTAAAATCGGCGATATTTTTGCTGTTCATATGCGTTTTTTGAAAGACCGCAGTTTCCGTAAACGGGTGACGGATTTCATTTCGAAAGACTTGGTGACCGCCGAATATGCTGTGTCCACAATTTTACGAGAAATCGCTTCACACTTTGCCGGGATTGACGATGCTTATATCAGTGAACGGGCGGCAGATATTTTTGACATTGAAAAGCGCTTATTGACTCATCTTCTCGGAAAAAAACAGGAAGAGGTTGATCATTTACGTGAAGAAGTAGTGATCCTTGCGGCTGATTTAACACCCACCCAAACTGCAGGATTTAATAAATCATTTGTGAAGGGATTTGCGACGGAAAAAGGGGGGCGCACCAGCCATACGGCGATTGTGGCTCGTTCGCTGGGGATTCCCGCGGTAGTGGCCTTAGGTGATTTATCCTCTGAAGTACCGCCGGAGTGCGTGGTGATTGTTGACGGCAATCGCGGTGTTGTGATTATAGACCCGGATGATGACACGCTGAAACAATACGATGTGTATGCCCAACAGATGACCCAGTTTGTTCATGAACTGGACCAGCTTCAGGAATTACCGGCTGAAACCCGGGATGGTGTTCATATCAAAATGTTGGGAAATATCGAATTTCCGGATGAAGCCGAGCAAATCATTGAAAAAGGCGGTGAAGGAATCGGGCTTTATCGAACGGAGTTTTTGTTTCTGTATGGCGGCCAGGAACCCACAGAGGAAGATCATTATAATGCGTATGCAGAGGCGATACGTGCTGTCGGCGATAAGCCGGTTGTTATTCGTACCATGGATTTAGGGGCAGACAAACTTCCCCATACAAGGTGGCACCCGAATGAAACCAATCCTGTCCTGGGACTGCGTTCGATACGCTATTGCCTGCAGGATCTTTCCTTGTTCAAAACCCAGTTGCGGGCAATCCTGCGTGCCTCTGTCCTGGGAGATGTACGTGTTATGTTTCCCCTCATAACGAATCTTCAGGAGCTGCGCCAGGCCAAAATGATTCTTCGAGATGTCATGGAAGACCTGGATGAATTTGCAGTCCCCTACAATGCGGATTTGCCGGTGGGAATTATGATCGAAACCCCCAGTTCGGCCTTGACGGCTTCATTATTAGCCAATGAATCATCATTTTTCAGTGTTGGAACCAATGACCTGATTCAGTATACCCTTGCGGTGGACCGTGCTAACGAGCATGTCTCAACGCTGTTTTCCGCTGCAGAGCCTGCTGTTTTGTATTTGATACGCAGTGTCATTCATGAGTCGTACAAAGCCGGAATCGGTTTGAGCATTTGCGGTGAAATTGCTTCGGATCCTGAGTTTATCATGCTGCTTTTGGGAATGGGCGTTCGGACGCTGTCGCTGGCTCCGCCGATGATTCCGGAAATCAAAAAAATTATTCGTTCCGTGACGATTGAAGAATGCAATAAATTATCACGTGCCGTATCAACCATGGATTCAGCCAGACAGATCAAAAATTATTTACGGGATGCGGCGATACGCATTCTGCCGGAAACATTTTAGCGTCAAGAATGAAATACCGGACTTCTTAACCGGTTGAGAATTTCAAACGATAGTAAAATATTATATATGCAGGAAAAACGACAAACATTGATCGCGGATTTCGCAATTCAGGGACGATTGGCTTATTTGTCGCATCAGGAAACATTGACGATGTTACAACGGGCTCTTTTGCGGGCGGAGGTGCCTGTTGCATTTTCCAGAGGATTTAATCCTCGACCGCGTCTATCCATCCCGCTGCCTCGCAGTGTCGGAACGCAATCCGGCACAGAGCGGCTCTGTGCCGTCCTTTTGACAGAAAACCCAATCCGTGCTGCGGATGTCTCATCTCGGTTTACCAAACAGCTTCCGGCAGATTGTGTCCTTCTGGACGTTCAGTGTGTTGAAGGGAAACGCTCTTTTTATCCGAGTGGTGTTCGTTATGTATTCACCCTGTTAGAAAATCTTGATAGTGACCGACAGCATTATTTTGCGGATTGCCAGGCCGACATCGAAGCAGGCCGGCCGATTGAGGTGCAGCGATATCGGGCCAAAAAGAAAACGCAGCAGCCGTTCGATATCTCCCCCTTTGTTGAGCAACTTTGTTTTTCAGAAAACCAGGTGGAGATTTTCTGCCGTGTCAGTCAGGAAGGAAGCGTGCGAATCGATGAATTGATGCAATGGCTGCATCTTGAAGCCGATCAATTAAAAGAACCTGTCAAACGGACAGAAATTCAATGGGAACAGAATTCTCAGGAGCATAACTAAGAATGGCAAGAGAAATGCTAATTAACGTTTCGGAAGGTGAAGAATGCCGCGTCGCCGTGGTTGAAGACGGTTCACTGGAAGAACTCTATACCGAGCGATTTCACCTGGCCAGCCATGTCGGCAATATTTACAAAGGCCGGATTGTCAATGTTGAACCCGGTATCCAGGCGGCATTTATCGATTTTGGTTTGGAGAAAAACGGTTTTTTACATATCAGCGACATCCATCCGCGTTATTTCGGTAAAAAGGAAACGATTGAAAATATCGGCCGACGAAAAGCATTAAAGCAGCGTCCTCCGATTCAAAAGTGCCTGAAGAAAGGACAGGATATTATTGTTCAGGTTACAAAGGAAGGAATCAATACCAAGGGCCCGACACTGACAACCTATATTTCACTGCCCGGAAAATATCTTGTTCTGATGCCGTGGATGACAGGGGTTGGGGTTTCACAGAAAATCGAAGAAGAGGAAGAACGTAAAAAGCTGCGTGAAGTGGTCGAATCCGTTTCGCTGCCCAAAAATGCGGGTGTTATCATTCGTACCGCTGCAATGCTGGCGAAAAAACGTGAGCTCCAAAATGATATCAATTATTTGAAGCGGCTCTGGCGAGTCATCAATAAGCGAATCGAAACCGAAAACTCCCCCGTCGAGGTTTATCAGGAATCCGACTTAGCGATTCGGACCGTTCGGGATATTTTTGACAGTTCCATACGAAAAATCTTCTGTGACAATGAACAGGTAACCCGAAAAATTCGTGATTTTCTTTCGATTGTCCAGCCCCGGCTTAAGCGACGGGCCACCTACTACGACGGAAAGAGTCCGTTATTTCACAAGTACAATATTGAAAAGGAAATCGAAAAAATCCAGTCCAGTCATGTTGAATTAAAAAGCGGCGGTTCTCTGGTCATTGAACAGACCGAAGCGCTGGTCGCAATTGATGTCAATAGCGGCAAATACCGTAAACAGTCCAATGCCGAACAGACGGCGTTTAAAATTAATCAGGAAGCTGTGGTTGAAATTGTGCGGCAGTTAAAACTACGTGATATGGGGGGGCTGATCATCTGTGATTTTATTGACATGCGGGATAACAAACATCGGCGTGAGATTGAGAAAATTTTTCGTGAGCAGCTTCGTTCGGATCGTGCTCGCTCGCGTGCTTTACGGATGAGTGCTTTCGGTCTGATCGAACTAACACGTCAGCGGATGCGTCCTTCGCTGCAATCGAGTACCTATTTAACCTGTCCCCATTGTCACGGAAGCGGTGTGGTTAAAAGTTTTGAATCTCAGTCCATCGAGATTTTAAGAATGATCCGTTTAGCCGCCTCTAAAAAGGAGATTTGCAGGATTGAAGTCATGGTGTCTGCTGATGTTGCGAACTTCCTGCAAAATCGCCGTCGGGTTGTTCTTACTCAAATTGAAGAAACATTAGAGAAAGCGATTGTGATTCATCCGAATTTTCTGGGAACGACCGGTGAGCAGAAAATCGTTTGTTATGATGAACGCGGAGCGGTCGTCAAGTTTGGATGAAGGGAGTTTTCAAATGCTCAATAAAGAAAAGACAAATGCAGCTTCCGCCAATACGGGAGCAATTGATATTGATTTTGCGGAACGTGTGATTCAAGCGGAGGGCCGTGCTGTAATGGGATTGTCTGTTTTGGCACGGCAACCTGTTTTTGAAGAAACGGTTCGACAATTTCTGGAGTGTAGTGGTTCTGTGATTGTTACGGGCATGGGCAAAGCGGGGATTGTCGCCCATAAGATCAGTGCGACCCTGGCGTCGACAGGGACGGCCAGTCATTTTCTGCATCCGGCTGAAGCGGTTCACGGAGATTTGGGCAGGATTCAGACCAATGATATTGTATTGGCACTGAGTCACAGCGGTGAGAGCGAAGAGATTGTTCGTTTAATTGAGCCGTTGAAGCAGCGGGAAATAAAGCTCATTTCGATTGTCGGAGATTCGCAGTCACGTCTGGCGGTTCACAGTGATATTGTGTTGTGTATGGGAATGCTGACGGAGGCGTGCCCACTGGGCGTGGCCCCGACGGTTTCAACAACCTGTATGCTTGCACTGGGCGATGCACTGGCACTGACAACGATGAAAGCTCGTGATTTCAGTGTCGAAGATTATGCCCGATTCCACCCGGCCGGAGCGTTGGGCCGAAAACTGCTGACGGTCGGGCAAACCATGTGGTTCAAGCCCGGTGAGTCGCTTCCGCTGGCGATGCTGGATGATACAATTGAAGAAATGCTGGTAAAAAATGAAACGACTAAGCGTCGTGGTGCAGTCATGGTGACGGATGCATCCGGGAAATTGGCGGGTATTATTACGGATGCGGATTTACGGCGTGCCATGGCCAAAAGCGGCGTCGCCGTTTTTGCCTGCAAAACAGCCGAGTTAATGACACCAAATTGTAAACGGGTACGAGAAGATGCCTTAGCCGCTGAAGCGATGGCGATTTTTCATAAGTATCGTATCGATGAATTGCCGGTTATCGATGCCGACGATAAACCGGTTGGGCTGATCGATGTTCAGGATATTGTTGCGATTAAGATTGTAGGATGATTTTTATGATGGACGTGGACTTTTCAAAGTTCAGATTACTGGTCATGGATGTGGATGGTGTTTTAACGGATGGGGGGATTATTATCCATTCCGATGGGACGGAAAGTAAACGTTTTCATGTCATGGATGGGCATCGCATCAAGATGTGGCAGCGGGCGGGGCTTGAGGCGGCGATTATTAGCGGCCGACAGACGGAAACGACCGTCTTGCGTGCCAAACAGCTTGGGATTAAGCGGATATTACAAGACTGTAAGGAAAAACTGCCGGTGTTTGAATCGTTGCTGGCCGCGACCGGATTCTCGCCCGATGAGGTTGTCTGTATCGGTGATGACTTAATGGATATTCCGCTCATTAAACGGGCCGGGTTTGGTGTTGCGGTTGCAAATGCGGCAAATGAATTAAAAACTGTTGCTGATTATGTCACCTCCCGGAACGGCGGCGACGGGGCAGTCGCGGAGGTGATTGAGATGATTCTCAAAAATAGCGGAACATGGGACTCGCTAATACAGCGGTATCTGGTATAATAAATCAGCTTAAAATGATTTAGCGTTATAAACGAGTTTTATCAAATGAGAAAAGTTCTGATTGGTCTGATAGCCTTTGGGATCGTCCTTTTGGGGTTCTGGGGATACGTTGCTTGGATGGATACGCCTCCGATTCAGGTGCCGCATGCAACTGATGCGCAGGACATGGATATACCGCCCACTGATACCGATCCGCAGCCGATGGGTGACACGACGCTGGAAGTTGTGGGTCGAACTCGGTATTTTAAATATGACCCAGTCACGAAAGAAGCAATGGCTGAGTATGGTTTCCAATTGCTGTTAAATCCGGGAGAGGGGTCATCTCGCTGGCGTGTGGAAAAGCCCTATCTGGTCTTTTATCAACCGGATTACCAGTGCCGCATTGATTCTGAAAGGGGGACGTTCCAGGTTGAAACGGCCGGGTCTCAAAGTGTTCCGAAAGATGCGCAGTTGGATGAAAATGTGGTGATTCATATCACGTCTCGTCCGGGAAGCCGGATCAATGAAACAACCATCTATATGGATGATTTGACATTCAGCAGTGAGCGTTCGGAATTCGCAACAGACGGCCCGGTAACCGTTCAATCTATACAACTCCAACTGGAGGGGCATGGTTTAGTTTTGATTTTTAATACGGGTATCGGAAAGGTGGAATATTTACAAATTAAGGATTTGGACTTTCTTCGGCTCAAAGGTTTTGCGTCTTCAAATTCCTCGTTAGAGTCGAAACCAACCGAGGTCTCTGGTGAAGACAAAATGCCATCAGAACTTCAGCCTGCAGACCAGACGACCTCTCCGGAAATTGCAGCGTCTGAGCAGGATGTTTCGCAGCAGAAGGAGCCTGATTCATCGGATAACCTTTACCGGTGCGATATCCGAGACAATGTGATGATTCAATACGGTAATGAGTTGGTCGTGTCAGGCGCCGATCAGGTGGATATCCTGAATATCCGTCCCTCAAGTATGAATGATGCGAATACGGATGACAGCGATAATAAAAATAAAGGTCGTTCCGGCGACATTGCGGATGCGGCCATACCATCGTCTCCGCAACAGCCGGGCTCTGTTTCGAATTCTCCCGAACCGACGCGGTCGCAGGCGGTTGCTCGGACCGATGAGTCGCAGGATGTTATCGTTAATTGTGATGGCGGGATGATTTTTCAGCCGATGCAGCGTGCGGAGTCGGTCAGTAACAAGGCGTCGGATTCGGCTCTGGCATTTGAAATGTCCGGAACTCCTTTGAAGATAGGCCGTGTTCGCACCGGTTTATTAGATAAGGGTTCTGAAACACTGGCCCATTGCGGGGCTTTATATTATAAACCTACTGAAGATATTCTGCGTTTGTTTACGAATAAACGCCAGCCTCAGATTTTGTTAAATACGCAGGAATCCAACAGTCGGATCGAAACAAACGGAAATGTTTTTTGGGACCGCAAAGCTCAGCGAGCCAATATTGCCGGACCGGGAAAGGTTTATATCGGCAATGTCAAAAATCCAACAGCCCAACCCAGTGAAATTTCGTTTGATGGTGTGATGGACCTGTTGTTTGCACAGATGCCGGATGATGTTTCGTTGGCGACGACGATCCGGACAATCAATTTTACCGGCGGCATGGACGCAATCCTGCGGCAAAACGGTACGCTGAAAACACTAGCGGATTCAGCCGTGCTTGAGTTTGGACGCGAGAATGAACTCTCTGAAGCACGTTTAGACGGGGATGTTCATTTTGAATCATTTGAGGCGGGAAAATCCTCATCGCAAGCTGCTGCTGAATCGGCAATTTTTCATTTTGACAACAATCAGATTTCAACGGCGGATCTAAAGGGAGCCGTTCATTTTGTGTCAGCTTCGGGCCAGATGGATTCTTCAAACGCACGGATTGAATTTGACCCGGATTCAAACGGGACGATGCATCCAAAAATGATTCGAACAAATGGTGATTCGGTTTTGCAGAGCCCTTCTTCCGGAACAGAACAGCCTTCAGCAAGGTTTGAGGCGAAAAAAATTGATTATGACATGCAAACGGGAACCGGGCTGGCGCATGGACCTATTCGTTTTACGTTTTATCAGCCGGCCCAGCCGGATGCGGCCACGGTTGAATTATGGGTCCCTGTGACGATTACGGCCGATGAAAGCGCTCAATTTCGCGCGAATACTGACCGGACGATTAAACAGGTTGTGTTCAATAAAAACGTGATTGCGTTACGTATTTTGGAAACATCTCTCTATACGCAGCGAGATGAGTTTCATGGGGACAAGTTAATTGTTGATGTTGATAAAAACGAGGCAGGTTCGGCGGGTATCAATCGTATTACATTTACGCAAGGGCGGGTATTTGGTCAGTCTAAAAAACTGCGAGGCGAGGAGATTCTGTTTAATGTGCGACTGACCTGCAAAGAGATGGTTTATGACCAAACTACCAGCGTCGTTCTTGCTAAAGGTCCGGGCCAAATTCAATTGGACAACAGCAACGCCGAACCTTCCAATTCCGGCAATGTTGGTATCAATTTCCGACGTCCGTGTTATGCACTTATCGAAGGATTTGATACAATTCAATGGGATCTCGATAATCAGCAAATTGCAGCCAATGGAGACGAAAAGACAATGCAGTTTGCCTATGTTCCATTAATTAATGGGGAAGTGGAAAAATACATTTTTGTGAATTCGCAAACGTTAGATGCAAGTTATCAGACGGATGCATTCGGAACACCGGCTATCAAACGTGTTTTTACCGATAAAGCGATTACTTATGTTGAAACGGATCGGGATAAAAAGAAAATATTGTTGACACTGGTTGGCCAGACACTGGAATATAATGCGATATCCGATGTGGGCTGGTTGACGATTACCGGTTCTGAAGCCAATCCCTGTTTCATAAATGGGAATCGTACCCCGGCCATTCGTTATAATGTTAATACCGGGCAATTTGATGCGTCGCTGTCACGGACGCCGGGTGTCTTGAGTCCTTTGAAATAATCCTGTTCCGTCAGGTACGGCAACAGGGGGCACTGTTATTTTGAATCCCGATAGCCTTAATACACATGAAACAGTGAGGTTTGTTCGTTACTCAAAATCTTCGGGCAGAAATTGTGTTTCGAATTTGGTTCCGCCAAGTCGCAGGGCGGCCAGTTCCGCCTCGCTGACCTTACCATGAATAAATTGCTGAACAACGTCGTGCGGATGGTTACGGATATGGTCTGCATCGCCGTCTGCGATGATTCGCCCTTTATGGAACATGATAATCCTGTCCGCAATCTTATAAGCGCTTTTCATATCATGGGTAACGACCACGCTTGTAGCAGCCAATTCCTTTTGGAGTTTGATAATGAGTTCATTAATTACATCCGAAGTAATTGGGTCCAGACCCGTTGTGGGTTCATCGTACAAAATAATTTCAGGGTTTAACGCAATCGCACGTGCCAGTGAGACGCGTTTTTTTTGTCCGCCGGACAGCGAAGCGGGATAATAATTCTGAAAGCCATCCATGCCGACCATCGCCAGCTTTTGCTTAACCGTGTCCGCCAGCGCTTTATAATCTTTGATTTTATAATGCTGTTCGACGGGGAAAGTAATATTCTCATAGACCGTCAAACTGTCAAATAGGGCTCCCATCTGAAAACAAAAGCCGAACTGGGTGCGGATTTTAGCAAGCCGGTGTTCTTCTTTGTCATCAATCCTTTCGCCCTTGAAATAAACGCTTCCTTCGGTAGGACGCTCCAGGACAATTAGATGCTTCATAAAAACGGTTTTCCCGCAGCCGGAAGGGCCGATGATAACGGTTGTTTTGGCTTTTTCGATAGCGATAGAGATATTTTCGAGAACGACTCGTTCACCGAATTGCTTGGTAATATTCTGTGCGACGAGTATTCCGTCTTCAGGTTTTACGATTTTTCGCGGCACGGTAAGGTTTTCTCCTACAGCAGCGGCCTGATCGGCCAAAAACTTTTATAGACTGCGTCCAGCACAACAGCAAAGATATAATTTAACGCAAGGATGGAAATAAAACAACCGACAAACGCTTCGGTGCAGGCCTCACCAACACCCTGGGCGCCTTCCCGGCAGGTAAATCCTTTATAGCAACTAATCAGAGCGATTGCGCCGCCGAAGAAAAAACCTTTTAAAATTCCTGTGCAAACATCCCAGCGTTCAACACCGATGGCACTATAGTTCCAATAGGCTCCGGCGTTAATTTTTAATTGCCATACACTAATCAAATAACCACCGAGAATGCCGAGCAGGTCCGCATAGATGATCAGCAGGGGGGTTAGTAACAGACACGCCAGAACACGCGGCGCGACAAGATAGCGAATCGGATTCGTTCCCATGCTCTGGACAGCGGCAATCTGTTCGGTGACATTCATGGTTCCCAGTTCGGCGGTCAGGGCGCCTCCGACACGGCCGGCGAGCATCACAGCCGCAAGAACCGGGCCGAGTTCTTTGACCACAGCAATGTTAATCAGGACGCCGAGGCGCTCTTCCAGCCCCATACTTGCTAACTGACCATATGTCTGAATTGCCAGGATCATTCCGACAAAAGCGCCGGTTGCCATGACGACCGGAACGGATTGGACACCGATGGTGTACATTTGAGCCCAGATTAGCGGATAAGTGCGGGGCTTGAAAAGGCACTGAGCCATAGCCCCGAATGTGCGCGCGACAAATCGCGAAAACCGGCCCAGGTTCTCAATCCCCTCAATTGTTTTCCGGCCTATCGTTTCGATCATGAATTTTGAGCCTTTTTAATCAACGGTGACCCATAAAAAACGCTGAATTTCATGTATTTATACTGCCTTTGCTATCTTTTTGCACTTGAAATATCGGCCTTTTTAGCGGTCAAACTTGAGAACCTTCCGTATTCATCTATTTATAGAGGGCTTTTTTGTCGCCATCTTGGTTTTGATTGGAAAATTTAGCGCAATACTACCTGTTAACCCATTACTTCTCTTTTTATACTCATTTCGAATTTGACAGGCGCCTTGCATGTTCGGCACACCAATGGTATAATATGTATTTGATGTTCTTTGACAAGAAGGGGGCGACTGGCTTCGACCGGACAGGTAGATGGTCAGGTGGCATGCCCAGGATGACGGTTGGCCTGGTAAAAAATCCGTTAAATAATTTAACTGGCACTAACCAGTATAGTTTGGCTGCTTAAGAGCGGCCCGTCCTGTGAGATCTTCTCCTGCGGGTTTCATAAGGGCGCCGAAAGCGGGATAGTCGGTCTGTGTGTTCGCGGCTGATCGGCGAAACTTAGCGAACTAGCGAAGGGTGCAGCCTGTCGTTTGGCGGTACGTGGGGCGAATCTTAAATGAACGACTATGCATGTAGAGGCCTGGCTTGAAATGTCACGGGACGGGGGTTCGAATCCCCCCGCCTCCATTGCCCTCGCTCATCGAAGATGAGCGAGGGCGGATGTCCTGAGCGAACGAAGTGAGTCGAAGGGCAGCAGAAGAGATTAACCGATTGTAATATTAGACCTTGGCTATCTTGCAATTTCATGAAGGGCTGATAATGTGGCACGTTTATATTCTTGAGTGCTCAGACGACAGTTTTTATGTCGGTCGCGCTGACAATCTACAGTCCAGACTCTTGCGTCATAACGAGGGCCGCGGCGCTAAACACACCGTACGCCGGAGACCGGTAAAGCTCGTTTGGCAGGAAGCGCACGAGACAAAAGAATCTGCCGTAAAATGTGAAAAACAAATCAAAGGCTGGACAAAAGCAAAAAAGAAAGCATTGGTGGAAGGAAATATTGAAGTTTTATGCACTTTAGCCAAATGCAAAACTGCTTCCGGAAGGGCATTCGCTAAAAAACAATTATAGATAGCGTATGCTTTTCATTGTTCAATTTTTTATCTGAGTCGGGTGATTTTTTCAAGCAGACGATGGAGCATCTTTTTTTCAGCTTCGTCAGCCCCGGAAAGAGAAAGGTGTTTGTCGATAGCCGTTAAAATATCGTTTTGAAGAATAGGATACAGGCGAAGCAGGACATTCTCCACGGCTTTCCTAACGGATGAAATCGGACAACTCAGCGCATCCAGCAGGCAGTTAACAGCCTCAGGAACGGTTAATCCCTCGCGTAAAATCATATTGGCCAACTCTGCTTCGGGAGCATCCGCCATACTGACAATCAGACGCATGGCAGCGATGTGATCCGGAAACGCAATGCCGGCCATCATTGAATACGTCTGGATATACTCATGGAGCAATCGGAGCCAGCGATGGTCGGTGTTAAAGGCATTGTACGATAAATCACGATATCGCAGTTTTTTCGGACGTCCCTTTTTGTCAAAATACTTTAAACGCCTGTTATCATAATAGATACTGACGGCATCGAGCAGGGCGTCCAATAGTGATTGGCCGGTAAAGCCGCTAAACTTGATGCCGTTGGAGGGAAATTCCTTGTCGCCGAAATCACGATCCGAGACGGTTCGCTGCAAACCATCCTGATGATGCGCAACGACGGGGGTTCCGCCTGCATGGGCTTCCTGCTGGCTGATGCCGCAGGGTTCACCCACTTCGCCGCCGGACGGCATTATAAAGAACTGACTGCCGACATAGAGATTGCGATAGAGAGACGGTGACAGAGAACCTTCCGGGTAATACGCAAAACGTCCCCGGAACTGGGGCAGAGAGGCGATTCTGCGGAAATGCATATCAAATCGTCTCCCGTCAAAACTGTCTTCAACGCGGCCGGCAATCACATATTGAATTCGTTGGTCGGTAGACAGGAAGTACTCAAGAACCGTTGGCCCCATCATTTTCCACGGCTCATATGTCACCCACCGGCGGCCGCCCTCATCTTCATAGACTTTCCAGTCTACCAGCAGTTCGAACCCTTTTTGTTTGCAGATGCGATGGAGCATGGAAAAGATAACATGTTTAGTTTTTTTATCGTCGAAAGCCAGTTGGGTGTTTGGGTCGGACTGTAATCCCCGTTTGGCGAGCTTTTTCGCGTGGGTATATTTAGAAAACAGGCGTTTGCGGGCCGCAGGGTCATAGGTTTCAAGGATACTTTTCTTTGACCTGAACCAAAAACGCTGACGTGCGGCCATATTAAAGCCGTTACGCCGGCTGAAAAAACGTTCTTCTGCATGCAGTTGCTGGTATAAGACCCCGTGCCTAAACACACCGGGTTCGTCGAGCATCCGGTGCCGCATGGCTTTACTGACAGTGCCGATGTAATCTGATGTTTTGAGCATGAGGTATGTCAGATCAATTTCATATCCACTGTAGCTGTCGGGATTGATACAGATGTCGGCGTTGGCAACGGCATCCATTCCAAGAATCATGCAATAATAATACCGTTTGAACATATTTGCTTCATCCATGACAATGCTGTAGGATGGATGCGGGTTATGCATCATGCTGCCGACGCGGGTATTGAAAAAATGCGGATCGGTGGAATATTCAGTTCGGCGTTTGAGATAGGCCGAGACAAGCCAGGTTGGCCATTCATTGGTCTGGATAATCGAGGGGTAATAATTGTAGGCTCGCAGCGCTTCCAGTGCTCCCTGTGAAAGAATTCGAGCCCGGCGAATTTTGTCTTCACCGGTAAGTCCGCCATATGGCGTATCAAGATACTTGCCGTTTTCAAGATAGAGCACTTCTACACGGGCCGATTTTCCATGTTTGAAACGAAGTAGGTTGCTCCGCAGAATATTAATGACATCCGGGATGGTGTTTCTTCGAATCGATTGCGTCCTGTCATCAAACTCCGGAAACTGGACCGTAAAACAGTGTCCATCGTATCGCGGCGCAAAGTTTTTAATGATTTTTTCACGGTGCGATTCGTAAAGGGGTGTCACAACAACAACATGGAATCCGAGTTCGCTTAAGACGTCGGCGATGTCCGTGGTGTAAATACCCACACCACCGGCGGCCCCGCTGTAAAGGGACTCCGGCGAAACCAGTGCAATGGTGCCGAGGTTCATGCCATGCAGAATATCGACCGCCGACTGGCACACGCTGTTTTCAAAGTGTTTTTTTTCATTGACCGCGATGCGCATTAGGAAATTGGTAATCCGGTGACGTCGAATCAAATGGTCTTCGCTGATTTCGGCCAATAACATTGAAAGGCAGCTAAGACCCGATTTGTGTTTTTTATCGATCCATTTTGCCAGGCATTCAAATAATTCGGCAAACGCCTCAAAATCTTCTTTGGTATTATCAATTATTTTAAAAAATACCTGGGCGACATAACTATAGTGTACGCGATCCTGCTTTCCATAAAGCGGATATCGCCGAAAGGAATCCAGAAGCATTTGCTCATGGTTAGAGGAATTGCCTTTATCGATGAATTCAAAAACATGTGATGAAACCGGTGCCAAAACGCCGCCGAATCCGAGATGGATCAATTCATTTCCCGACCAAAATTCTTTCTTGGCACGGCGTGTTCGGCCTTCAGCATTGTTATAGCGCTCGATGACTTCATAAATCCGATTTGGTTGTATGTCATTCATCGGCAATTCAGTATTGCTGCCGCCGATCAAAAAATTAAATTTTCTTGCTACGGCCTGCTGGCCTTCGATATAAGAATTGGGGAAATTGAAGATACATAAATGCAATCGCTCTTTATAGATTCTCAGAAACGCGGCAATCCGAGTATTCTGAGTGGGTATTGGTACAATCATTCCCCGTGTAAAAGCCGGGTTTTCGTCAACAAAACGGTAAAGTGCTCTCAAATATTTGGCAAAACCATAAAGAATCGGATAATCGGCAAGAATCTGCCATCGCGTGCGGTTTTCTTTGTCCCATGGATGCGAAAAACGATTGTTGACCCAGTGTTTCCAGCACTCCGTATAAGCATCATCAAAACGCTGCTGCATCGAACCGACTTCCGATCCGGGAAGCCGACTAATATGGTACATAATCGGTCCCTGGCTGCTTAACACCAGGAATGTAGCAACCGGCCAGATCATGTTTTGATAATTGCTGGTAGGAGATTCTTCATCATGGCTGTTAAACAGGGAAAGCGTTTGGCCTCCATGTGTGTGATAAATTTTGTTTAAATAAAGCAGATTGTCATTGAGCCCCAATGCGTCATGAACACTCTGGCCGCTTCGAATGTTTTCAAGATTCTTAATCAGGGAATTGTAGGGGATATTACCAGACTTAATCATGCGTGTTTCGTTTCCGTGCCACTGTTCAGAATAAACAACAACTGCTTTGGGAACTGCTTTCTGGATTTTATAGCACAGGTAGAGCAGGGGAATATTAGGCTCATCAGTTCCTCGCAAATCAATCGGTTCAAAGCCACCGGTGGTAACTTCTCCCATCAATCGGGTATTTCCACGAAGTGTTGCATCAATCGGAAAAACGGCATCAAAGCCGTGCCCAACATCAATTCGCAGCCCGAAACCCATGCCTGCCAGTTCAGTGGCGATACCGGCCAATGTTTCCACATTTTCAAAATTGCGCATGTTGACCATAAAACTGTCGAGCCATTCGCTCCATTCCCCATCCCAGCCGGCCCGGCGGGTAAGTTTCCCGTCTTTGTTGACGATATAAACCGGCATGTGATAAGCGTAGGAGGTGTTGGCCCGCGAAAAATGGGAAAGAACGCACAGGAGGATTTTCATGCCCAGTGCATCGGCTTTTTCACGTAACCGCAAAAGCGCTTCAAGTCCGCCTAAATCACGTCGAACCGTTTTCCCGTCCCATACGGAAAAAACAGAGGGGTCCGGTCCCGCTTCCCCGGCCCACCCAAGTTCCAAAGCCCCCAGGGGGTAAATTCGGGTATAGCCTTCCTCGCGAATACCTTCGAGTTGTTCAGCGATTTCATCAAATGTGCCGTAAACAAACATGCCGTTCTCATCCTTCACCGGCTCAAATGATTCATCGAGTTTCAAGTTAAATGTATCGGCATAGAAACTCAATACGCGCTGTCCGCGTTCATCGGCGACATATTTTAACAGACCCTGCGAGTTATCGTCCAGTTCTTCCGATTGCCAGGTTTTCCCTTCATTGAACGAGACCTGTACGGAGTAGTGTATCCACCCGTTCCGGACCGGAAAAGCAGCGGCAAATGTCACAAATCCGCCGGGAGCAATGATTCCACCTTGTGTCATCATCAGCGGCTTTTTGCGTCGTCCATTAACCGACCACAGAACGCGAGCCTTAAATTTATCTTTTCGAAGGTTTCGGGGTTTTTGAGTTGTGATTCTAATAGAGGCGGGTTTGGGCCGAAAAACGGAACGATTGATGCGGCTCGGCGGAAATGTAAAAGGTCTTTCCGTGAGTACGTCTTCCAGAATGGCACTGACTTCCAGAGCAATGGAACGGCACATTCCCTTGTCGGGATTATTCCAGTAATAAAGTGCTGAATACAACAACCGAAACGATTGTCGGAGATTTTCTTTTCTGCGAATTTTTTTGACCAGTTGTCCGATGGCGGTTTTGACTTTGTGCAAATCGTCGGAAAGAAGCATCTCTTCCGATGTAAATAGGGATGAATCCTTTGCATAGGTTTGCAGTTTTGTGACCCAATCGTTAATCCAGTGCCCGTGGTCATGAAAGATGTCTGTTCGGATATTCTGATGGGTAACCGACCGGCAGGCAGCCTGGCTCGTCATGGCATCGATCTGATGGCGATCACACAAACGAATGACTTTTACCAGGTTGTCCTGCAGTTTATAGACCAGCACGACGCAGTCATTATCCGTAAAAAGCCATTTGAAGTTTGTCAATATCTTGACGGTTTTAAAGTCTTTGATTTGAAATTCTTTTCGGATGGTATCCGCAAAGTCCGCCAATATATTCCTGATTTTGGGCCGAATTTGTGATTTCGTCCCCCGCATTGCTTCGACAATCGTTTTGGCCGCAGTTGTGTGGCCGAGAGCCGTCCAGAAACGGTCCAGGAGAAGAAGGATGTTAACCTGTTGAAGCGAATTGAGCCAGTCGGGTTCATTAAATTCAGAAGGATGAGCCTCCATCTCATGGATAGTTGATTTGAGAATTTTTTTATGAGCTTGATAAAACTGCAGACTATGCAGACGAACCTGTGTGATGTGCAGTTCAGGATTGCATAAATGATAAAAAACACGTTCAAGTGCTCCGACAAGCAGTCGATGGCGGTGAATTGAACATCGTTTTTCGACGTTCAGCAGGGCGGCATTCAGAATGATATCATGAGGCAGCAGCAAAGCTGTCCCTGTCATATCATCGGTGATTCGTATTTGAATATGTCTTTTTATCAGAGATTTGTGAAAAGCGGGAAAATACTCCTTAATCGCCGCAAAGCTATGAATTAGGGCCGTTTCAAAAATAATTTTCTGGCTTTTGTCAAGGTTCTGAAGCAGTGTTTCAGGTGTGGTATAGTGAATCGTACCCAAGGCATCATACTGGAACACGATTATTGTGTTCATTGGCAATTCCTGAGATTGAAGTCAGTCATTGGTTGCTGAAAAACCACAGCAAAGCAGAAGCTTTTATTTTTTTATTATTATATCTTAATGATTTCTCCTTTCAAGTCAAGCGATTAAAAAGAAAATACTTTTACGAACCAATGACGAAGTAATTGTTGCAGATAGATGAAAAAGGTTATTGCAATGTTAAAAAGACATTCTGCAGTTTATAGTCAACAGAAAAACGGCTGTCTTCGGCATGACCGATAATCAGGAGCATTTCCCCATTGGTCATATCTTGAACACGTTCAATCCGGCAATTGATGTGTCTGATACCATCTTCGATTGTAAGAATAATGGGGTCTTCCGGAACAAGGAGCTGAACTTTCTCGCGATTTTGCTGTGCCCACGCTTGACCGCTCAGACAGGCATTTTGTGCCTGCGCCTGAAGTTCTCCTCTGCGAGTTCGGATGATGAGCAAATTACTGTTGGTCATGATGATGGCCAGAACCATCCCGATCAGTGGGATCATGGCTATAACGAGCAATAAGATGAATCCGTTTTTTCGTATCGTGTTTTGCATCGATTTAAGCTCTTTAATCTGATTGATTAATATTAGTCCGGCTCTTTAAATTGACTCATCCATTCCGGCCACTCCGGGAGCGGGGCACGGGTATCAAATGTCCGGTGCCATTTCAGCCGCCACAAACTTTTCGGGCTAAGCGTCTCAATACTGCCGTCAAGAAACAGAACATTCAGTTTTTTTCGATGCCGGTCCGTGCAAAACCGGCGCATGTTATTGTTCGTCTGCGTTGTCCAGTCGTTATCAGAAAGAGAGTCGTTATTCTCCGACGGTAGGTCGTCATCTTCCGGCAGGCCAGTAAACCAAAGTGCATCTGCCATGAGGGGTATCCGGCTCCGGTTACTGCCGGGATACATTGTCCGCCAGTTATTGCGTGTGTCGTGACCTGCATTTTCGAGGATTTCTTTCGGCGGGTTGCACACCCAGCCGTTCAGACCATAGCTGCCGGAAAAGACATCATCGGGATTCTCTCCCCAGGCAGAACGGGAAAAAGAACGCCCGCCGTTGCGTGCACGAGTAGCGGATGGACAGAATTTCAGCTTTCCGTCCTCATAATATGGCTGCATGGCATACGGCCACATGTCGAAATCGCTGTTCTGCAGAATAGCACCGTTTGCGTCGGTATAGTTGTAATACCCGGCGAAAAAAAAGTCATCGTTGTCTTCGGCGTATAGCGCAAACAACATGCCCCATTGTGTCAGGTTTGTCATGCAGACCGTTTTACGAGCCTGATCTTTAGTCGCCGACAAAGCAGGCAAAATGATTGACATGAGTAAGGCAATGATTGCAATAACCACCAGCAATTCAATTAATGTAAAAGCACTGTTTTTATTTGTTTTCATGGCTTTAGACTCCCTGTTTTTGAAAAATAAACAGATGATTGCTCAAATTTTTTCCGGGTTTTATTCAGGACGATTCGCTCCGTCCATGTTGTAATTTCAACGGCGTAAGGCATATTATCATTTTCCCATACTTGCCAGTTGATCTTAACATGCGGCAGATCCCAACTGTTCTCTGAGGTGTCGATTTGCCGCAAAACCTGACTATCGGACAATGAATAGCTGACAAGCTTTTCCGACTGCTGGAGATACAACAGCTTACTGCTGATACGCGGGTCGATATCGATAATTTTTATTTGGGTTGATTGTTCAACATCGTTTTTTAATTGTCTTAGCATGTCCTGTGTCTGTATCCATGTTTGAAAGTCCCGGTTGGCGCGAGGAATATCAGCGATAAGCATTTTCATCGGCTTGGTAGCCAAGGTCATCAATACAACGAGTGCCGCAATGACTGCCAGTATTTCCATTAAGGTATAAGCCGAACGTATGTGTTTCATATTTGTAATTCCTTATCTGCCGGGATATAGCGAGTCAGCGAAGTCTTGACGGTTTTTCCGTGGGATTTTGCTGACAGGTGCAATTCAACTTTCCGAAGTCCCTGCCACAGGTTTTCGCCTTTGCTGATTTCCACGGTACATTTCACCTTTGGCCAGAGCCGTTTGAATGTTGCCTTTTCAATTGGCTTTCCGGTTACGGCAATGGCGTCCATTTGGGCCTGCCCTGCGGCAATCATTGTATGCCGTGCCCAGCGGTGGTCATTAACTTTTTTGAATGAATTTCCCACCGCAGCAAGTACACTGAAAAGAGCGGCCATGATGCCGACGGCAACGATCATTTCAATACTCAACGACCCGGCTTGCTTTTTGCGGCTTATTTTGATTTTTTTCGGGGTTATCATAACATGACCTCGATCATTTTAACCATTGGTAAAAACATGGCACTAACCACAAAGCCGACACAAACCCCCAATCCAATCACCATCAGCGGGCAAGCTACGGCATTTAACAGATTCAGGCGATAATTGTAGCGGCTGCGGTAAATCTCTTCGAGACTTTCCAGAATCAGCGGCGCATTACCTTTGTTAACGGAGTCATCCATCGCCCAGGCGAGCGTTCTGCCGATACCGGTTTTCGATGCGGAGAGTGAAATATTTTCACCCTGTTCGATTCGCGCAAGCCATTTGCCCATGCGTTTTCGGTAACAGTGATTCACGTCAAGGGCCAATGCGTTTCGAATCGTCGTATTGACCGGATAGCCTGCCTTCAGTCCGACCTTGAGAATCTCGGTCAGTTGCAGTTGGGCGTAATTTTCTTCGAACCAGTGCAGCATTGGAATATGCCATTTCAGAAAATCACCGATGCGGGATGACAAAAGCGGTTGCTCGGGATTTCGTCTGCGAAATCGAATGAACATGAGATGCAGCATAATCCACATGAACGGTATAAATATCAAAAAGATGTTAAGACCGTGACGGCCTTTAAGCCAGTTTGCTATATCCAGAAGTACTTGGGTCATCCATGGCAGCTCCGCTTGGCCGTCAGTCATGTCGGAGAGAACTTCCGCAAATGTCGGAACAATAAAGTACATCAGCCCCATCATAATGGTAAATGTAATAATGCCAATTATCACGGGATATGAGAGATGAACCGGGCGGACTTTTTTATAGTCATTGATTTTTTCGGCAATATCCGCCTGGATTGTTTCAATCGCATTTGGAAGTTGATTCATTTTTTCAGCAGCAGTAACAGAAGCAAGCAATTCCGGTGGACATTTCCGATAGCCCCGGCGAAGTGATTCTGAAAGACAATAACCCTGCGTAAGCCAATGAGCAATATCGTTCAGGATTTTCGCTTCTTTGCGTTTTTGGCCGTAGGCGGCCGTCGTAAGGGCCATTGGCAGCGGCAATGACTGACGCATACTCATACCAATCGTCGAAAGGATCTCCATCGCCAGCGAATATTTATGTGTCTGTTTGTAACGAACAACCCCAACAACAAACAATACGAATAAAAGGGGGCCAAAATATTGAAAAACAAGCGTCAGGATTGTCAGGATAATGAGATATTGAAAAATCATGGATACGATGGTTGCAAACGCTTTATACCAGGGGGTTTCAAGCGGACTGGAGGATGGTGCCCATCGCACAATGCAGATGGTTACCGGAAACAATAAAAACGGAAAGAGAAAAAAGAACAGCAGTTCTTCAAATATCTCCTCTCCCAAAGTAATAAACGCAATGAGTATCAATCCTGCAATCACAAACGGCATAAGAACAAGGCCCCATCCGGGATTTTTCCAGACAAACAGACCAAAACCGACGAAAACAATAATCGAAATGATAAGCGTTAGCCAGTCCATTACATCATCACCTCAACCATTTTAACCATTGGCAAAAACATTGACAGAATGATCAGACCGATGACGCCGCCAATCGTAATCAGCATCGTCGGCAGGAGAATGGCCTGCAATTGCGACTGAAGTGAATAGGTCTTGCTGGCATACATTTGTCCCAGTCCCTCGAGATTATTTTTCAGTTCATTACGCTGTGAACCGAGTTGGATTGAATACAAAAACAGACGGGGAATCACCGAGCAACCCATCCCCGCTTCCATAATATTAAAACCTTCTCGCAGTTGTCCGGCCAGAATCGAACAGTCTCGTTTGAGCAACTCACTGCTGGAGGACTGTCCGGACAGTTCCACGGCCGCATCCATCGTGCAGCCGGCATTGATCAACACGGCCATTGCCTCAGCCAGTCGAGCCAGCAAGCCGTTCTTGTAAACCCGCCCAATCAGGAGCAGATGCATAAAGAATTGTTCCTTGGAACGTCTGCCCGCGGCCGTTGTTGAAAGCAACATCCAGAAAAATACGAGTGCGCCGATGATGACCAATACGACAGCCCAAAAAGTCCAGACATGTCCGGCCATATCCAATACCACCTGTGTCAGAAAGGGAAGCCCGGCTCTGCCGCTTGACATATCCGTCAAAACCTCAGCAAAAGTCGGAATGATCAGGACAAAGACCGCCGTAATTAAAACAGCGGCAAGGCAAAGAATGACGGCTGGATAGCAAAGAGCTTCGAATACAATACGTTTGGTGCGTTGTTCAACCTGCAAATGACGATTCAGATTGGCAAGCATTTCACTCAGTCGTCCCGTCTCAATCCCGGATTTAAGAATCATGCCGTACAGGGGCGGAAAGTGTTTCTGGCGTTTTTCCACGGCTTGGTCGATGGGCATGCCCTGTTCAAGGTCGTTGGCAATACCGCCTATCAGCGATTTCATTTTTGCCGAACCGGCATCTGCGGCCAGTTCCCGCAAACCTCGTTCAAGTGGAATGCCTGCCTTTGTCAGCGAAGCAAGCTGCTCATTGAACATCAAAAATTCATTGCGCCCGACCGATTTGGGAATTACCGGTGCCTTGGCCTGTTCCAATTCGGTGATGCTAAGCCCCAGTTCGTCAAGCGAGACGCGGGCCTGTTCAATGTCGGCTGCTTCAATCGTACCGGTCATCAAACGGCCTGCCTGAGTACATGATCGATATTCAAATAATGCCATTGTTGAATCCCCTGAATATAACAGGTAATTTTATGTTCCACATACGCGCCGGACTTCGTCTTCAGTCGTAATGCCCTGATTAACCAGTCTTCTCCCATCCTGCATCAAATTCATATGCCCTCGTGATGTTAAAAGTTCTTCAAGGCTGTCCATATCGGACCGTTTGAGAATGGCCTCTCGAAGCTGACCGTCTAATTCGACCATTTCCGCCAGCAGCACGCGTCCGTGATAGCCGGTATCATGGCATTTCTCACAGCCGACGGCCCGGTATATACCATCGCCCGTTTGTTGTTTACAATCCTGGCATAGCCGCCGGACAAGTCGCTGGTTAAGAATCGCTGAAACGCCGGACGTAACCTGATACGGCTCAATCCCCATCTCAAGAAGCCGCAGCAAAGCCCCGCTGCAGCTTCCGCTGTGCATCGTGCTCATCAGCACGTGTCCGGTCAGTCCCGCTTCGATGGCGATGGTGGCGGTTTCAGCGTCTCGGATTTCACCAATCATCAAAACCTGCGGATCTTGACGCAGCAAAGACCGCAGGGCGACAGGAAATGTCATCTCCCCGTGCGGTTCGATTTGAACTTGCGTAATGCCCTCAATCGCACGCTCCACGGGGTCTTCCAATGCCACAATGCTTTTACCGGGACACTGTGTAAGAATGTAACGAAGCAATGCCCCAAGGGTCGTACTTTTTCCGCTTCCGGCCGGGCCGGTCAACAACAGAATACCCTGATTTTTCCGCGAAAAGTTTTTCAGGGCCGATTCAATATAGTCATTGAACCCCAGTTTTTCCAGTTCCATCAGCCCTTCGTTTTCATAGAAGATTCTCACAACCGCACGCTGTCCGTAAATCGTGGGGAAAACCGCCAGTCGTTTGTCGGTAACTTTTCCGGCCTCCGAAAAAACCGCATCATCTTTAAGACCTTCGATCCGGCCCTCCTGCGGAATATCGTTGCGATACGTCAGCAGATTGCCCAGAACCTTCAGACGCGCAATAACATTGTCACTAATTGCGGCAGGGAGACTTTCGACGGTTTTCAACGCTCCATCCAGACGATACCGAACCTGCAATTCAGTGCTGGTGGGCTCAAAGTGGATATCGCTGGCCCTGAATTGAATCGCTTCAAGAAGAATCTGTTCGACTAACTGAGCGACATTGGGTTGTGCGGAATGATTCATAAGTCCTTATATCCTTTAAGGTTAGTTATTTTCAATAAAAACATAAGTCCCCTCACTCCAATAAGACGGTTTCTGGACAGAAGATGTTATCTTGGAAAAATAAAAATTTTTCCCCGTTTTTTATAAAAATAAGGTAACATAAAGGTATCTGATTTTGTCTTATAAAACGGATGAAACAATGTGGTGAAGGGAATTATGGCCGTTTACCCAGCCAGTTTAGAGAGTGTACTTGATCTGACGCAGGTTGATGCGACATGCAGTCAGCGGTGGATTTTGACGGCAATGCAGCAGCATGGGGCGGTCTTGGTATCCATGCTATGGCGCATCCTTGGTAACGAACAGGACGTCTGCGATATTTATCAGGAAACATTTCTGCGCTTGGCTCATCTGGAAAACCAGGCAAAACCCGACAATGTTCGGGCGTATCTTTTCAGGACGGCGTCAAATACGGCCATTACAATGCTTCGTCGTGAACAATTAAAAGTCCAATATCAGCGTCAGCTCTGTGAGAAGTACAAACCCCATACCCATGATCCCGCCGGTTATCTGGATACGATGGATTTGCAGCAGCGACTCCGAGACGCCATCGCCAAACTTCCCGATTACCTCGGAGATGTTGTGGTCCTGCGGGATTTAGCTGAGATGCCGTATAAACAAGTGGCGAAAATTCTGGGAATTACAACCGCGGCCGCCAGGGTGTATCGTCATAAAGCGCTGAAACTGCTGGCGATGTGCATATCTGAAAAATGAACGGTAGGTGCGTTATGAAAAAAATGAATCATTCCAATCCATGCAAACAGGTGCGAAACAGGCAGGGTTTGTGGGCCTCATTAAAAGAGCGAGCCTGCCGGCATCTGGCTGATCACATTGCGACATGTCCGCGATGTCAGAAAAGACTGGCTCTGGTTAATCGTGTCGAGTTAGCGATGAGTCTCGTCAAATCTCAGCAGCACAATCTTGATTTGCTGGCCCGTGCAAATGCAAAAGCGATTGGCGTGTTAAAGCATTCTTTACGCAATACCCCCAAAACCGAACAACTCCGTCATTCAAAGCCGGACTGTCATTGGATTGAGAGAAAACGTCCGGTTATTGAGAGATTACTTAATATCGCTGCATGTTTGTTCGTGGTCATGATGATTCGAATGGGAGTGACATCGTTGTTAACGAATGTTCAAACCAAAGGGAAAACCGCTCTTCATAACTATTATGCCCGCAATCTGGACAGCGGGTTGGTCAACGAGATATTCCCCGACGATACAGCCCATGTGTAAGATAATCCATTCCTTTATTTCAGTGTTTTATAGATTGTGAAGCAGCCAAGCAGAATCGTCACGATGGCAATGGCGAGCTTCAATTTTCGTTCACTGATAAATTTAACGCTTTTCGCCGACAGGGGAACAGACGCAATGGCCCCGGCAATAATCCAGGGAGCCAGTCTCCAACTGATCTCCTTGCCGATTAACAGGTACATCACCACGCCGACAAAGCAGGTAATCGATTCGGCCAGCGAAGTAATCCCAACCGCGCTTTTGCCCTCGACACCGGAAAGCACCTGCCCGGCGGTAACAACCGGTCCGTAACCACCGCCGCTGATACCCTTGTTAAAAGAAGCAAGCAGTCCCATCCCCGTGACCTTCGCAAAGGAAAATTTCAGACTTCGATTGAAAAATATAAGAATCAAAATACCCATCGACAGAACAAGCACGCCGATGTACATCTTGAGCCAGAATTTAGGAATATTGACGGCAACATAAACGGCCGCCACGGCCCCGACAGCGCTGCAGGCCCCGAACAGCAGGGCGATTTTAAGATGCATCGGGAAAGATTTTCGCATACCCTGGAAATATTGAACAGGATGTGAAAACAGGTGATGAATACGAAGGGCATCTCGGTTGTTCGGACGAAAGTTGACGTTGCCTTCGGCGTGATGACAGATGCCCGCCAGCAGGCCGGTACAGAGTTCGCTGACGAGAATCGCCGGGACAATTTCGCTGACCTGAAACCCCATTAGCATAAACACCGGCGTCAGGGTCGTGCCGTACCCCATTCCCAGCGTCGAGTCCATATATTCGCAGGCAAAAGCCAATACCATAATAGTGATAATTGTTGCAAGAGTCAGTTCCATGTTAATCCTCCACTTCAAATAAGGTCTTTTAAAGTCAGTTTTTCAAGTTTATCTGAAATATAGTCTCGGATGTCCTGAAAGACCGCCAGCAGGTTGGGTTCTTTCGAAAGCGGGGTATCCGAATGAAAGTATGTGCTGACCGATTCGGTCGGTGCCAATGCTCCGTCCATCAGGCGGATGACCGAGGCCAGCGAGATTTGGCCGGCAGGTTGTGCCAGTTGGTATCCGCCTTGTTTACCCCGGCGGGTTTTGATGAGGCGATGTTGGCGCAGGGTCATCAACAGAAATTCGAGATATTTCTTGGGGATATCACAGGCCGCGACAATCTCATCAACCTTGACAAAATGGTCTTTCGTCTGGCGGGTTAAATACAACAACGCTAAAATTGAGTATTCACTTTTTGTCGTCAGTTTCATAGCTTTTCTTTTCCCTAAGATTAAAATGAAAAAATGGTTTCAAAACCGGTTATAAAAACATCATCCCGTCCGTGGGTGGTTTTGTCTTTTTGGTGGATAAAGAAAAAATCAATATCCAATGTCTTATTAACATCCCAGACCACGCCGGCGTAAATACGATTTCGATTGTATCCGCTTTCTTCCTGGATGTAGATTTCATCGGCGATATACGGACGCAACGGCAAATCAAACAGATTTTTCGTTGAAGCCAGTTTCAGCCGGTTGCGATAACGAAAAACATCTTTTTTGTTCTCGAAATCACGAAATTCAAGGCGGTTACGATCCGAACATTTCAAACCCCATACTTCCTTTTTGATGCTCAACTCCACGTAAGGGCGGTTTTCCCGCTGCCATTCATGACTGGAATCTTCCTGATGGACCTGTCGAAAGCCCAGACCAAGGTCCAGCATGTCAGAAAACCCCTTATAGGTAAACAGGATTTCATTATGCTGCTCGAAGTGTTCACCATTGCGAAAACGGAAGTCCTCTTTAATTTTCATTTCCCAGTTGTCGTTCAGCCGGAAAGAAAAACTGGTCGCGGCCCAATGTTGCTGATTGTCGTCGCCTGCATGACACAAACACGAAACCGCAAGAACAAGGATGAAACAAAGCGTCGTTTTATTCATATTTATTCCCTTAAAATCAAAAAAAACCGTCGAATGCCTAAGCCAAAATAGCCTGGATATCAGTTACTTCGGCTTATCTTTATTAACTCTATAAACATAATAGAGAAAATCCATGCAAAAGTCAATACAAAATTTTCAGTTTTGAAAAAAAAGGGGATTTGCTACTTTTTAGGCTGCTAAAATGTGGGCAATGAGAATTTTCAGCCCAATGGCGATAAGGATAAGCCCGCCGAGAATTTCGATTTTGTTTTCGAAGAAATGTCCCATTTTTTTGCCGATTTCATAGCCGATGTAGGATAAGGCAAAGGTAACAGCCCCGATGAGGATGACCGCGGCGTAAATATGGTGCGTGACGAGCGACAGTGTTACGCCAACGGCCAGCGCATCGATACTGGTGGCAATACTTAATGCCACCAGAACGATAAGATTGGACGGGTTCTGCGGCGTTTTTTCCACCGCTTTGATTTTAAACGCCTCATAGATCATCTTGCCGCCGATGAGAACCAGTAGGCCGAACGCGATCCAGTGGTCATAATTGACAATATACTCGGCAAACGCATTTCCCGCTAAATAGCCCAAAAGGGGCATGATTGCCTGAAAGGCCCCGAAGAAAAACGCCATCCGCAGCGCATACCGAATATGCAGTTCTTTAAAAACCGAACCACTGACGACGGAAACCGCGAAGGCATCCATCGCCAGCCCGACGGCAATCCCGGTTATCGTTATGATTTCAATGATGTCATCCATACGATTCTAATTCATTCTATTGTGTCTGAGGCGCGATGTCAAAGACGGTGATTTCCGGGCGGGCAAACAAACGAACCTTTGGCGACCAACCGCCTTCCATGCCGATTCCGCGATTGACATAAAGGTGAATAGCCCCTTGCTGGTACAGGCCGGCCTCGTATTTTTTGCCGTGTTTGGACAGCGTCGTCAGGGCGCCGTAAAACGGCAATGCAATCTGTCCGCCATGCGTATGCCCGCACAGATACAAATCAATGGGCTTCTCATCGATGGTGTCCATCATATCCGTATTATGATACAGAAGCAAATTAAACATTTCCAGCCGAAGTTGGTCGATAAGTTTTTGGTTATGCCGCCCGTTTTCATAAGCAAGTCCTGCGATCGTGATGGATTCTCCGTCTTTTTCGATGACTTTTTTGTGCAGCCGCAATTCTTCAAAGCCGGTTCCTTCGAATAAGTCGAGATGTGACCAGTAACTGAAATCCCAATTACCCGTTACGGCGAATTTGCCCAACGGAGCTTTTAACGTTGCCATTGTGTTTTGAAATAACCCCAGTGCGGATGCCCGATTGAGGCAATCGCCGGTAAAAACAATGACATCTGGATTCAGCGCATGGATGATGCCGGGAAGTTTTTCTTCAAGACGGATTTTTTTATCACAATGCAGGTCGGATATCTGAACAACCCGGAAGTGGATATGCCGCAGTTTATCTGTTTTAATTGAAATGGTATTGATTTGAAACCAATACGGCTCAACAAAGTAACCATAGAGAAAACAGGCAATTCCGATGATGCCGACAACATGCAGGAAAATGGCAAACCGGCCGGTCAGGATTTTGCGCGTATCCTTTTTGCGGATTTTCCGGATCACCCACGTCAACCACAGGCGAGCGTAAAGATAATAGATCAGCAGAATGCTGCCGGCGAAGATCATAGCCGGCAGGGTGGACAGGGCGATCGATCTCATGGCAAATCCTCAGGTGATGTCTCCGCATGACCGCATTGGCCGCAGTGGGGCTCGCTTTTCATAATATGCGGCTCGGTCAGGTCGTCACGAATCATTTCGCCCGGATTGACAACCAGAAAATCGTCAGGGTTACAGTCGCCGTCCAGCAGTCGCTGCATCAGCGATGGGTCGCCTTTGATTTCGTCATATGCCCAGTTAAGGTAAGCGGCACACTGTTTGGTATAGGCTTTGGCATCCTCTGTTCCCGGCAGATTCCAGTCGATAAAAACCGCCCGCTGATATTCGGCAATCCAGGTCTGTTCGGTTTCCATCAGGTACTGTGCGTTGTCCGGGCCAAACTTTTCGGTATATTCGGCAAGTTTCTGTTCGTATCGGTCTTTGCCCGGCATCAGGTCGTTGCATTGTTCGAGCCAGCCGACACTGTACCAGTAAACACCCTTATGCGCATCGAAGTAGTCCTGATAGATATGCCGCGAGCCGAGCAGCAGGGTCATGCAGTCATGCCCGCGGGCAACGATAATCCGAATATCACTGTGAAGGCCGGTAATGCCGTTACTGCACAGGCAATAGCCCAGCAGGACAGCATCGTATGGCTTGCCGGCTGCATCGGTCGTTTTGTCCAATTCTTTCTGGACCTCGTTGCGCAGCACATCCGGCGTATCATGCAGTCCCTGCGGCATCAGCACAATATCGATGATGTTCTTGCTGCGGGACGCACACAAATACGCTTCCCGCTGCATCACTTTACAGGTTACAAACTTCAATCGCATGAGGATATTATACACCGAATATCGCTAAATGCAATTTCAAATCGGTATTCGGTTTTAAGATGCCCATTTCTGCATAAAAAAAGCCGGACACGCTGCCCGGCTTTTTGTTCACTCGATTACTTACAACTATTGACCGGCGTCTATTTCTGCGAATGACTCGGCAAGTTCCTTCAGCCTGTCAAGACTCATTTTTTTATTGGCAGACAGACTCAAAACAACCCCGTTTGGCATAACGATCATTGCCGTAAACCGTTCTTCGCTCAGGTTTTTAGCATCAAAGAACGCCGGACTGGCCTGTGCCAGACTGGTGAGGAAATGTTCTGCGTAAATAGCGCCATTTGGATGACTGTAAAGTTTAATGTCGTTATCCGTCTCAAGAAGCAGTTGCTGTTGAGGTATCCACACCATCCGGTTCATATCATAATAATCCCCCTGAACGATAACGATGACATTCCCGTCGTCAACGTGTATTCCGGTCATATACACTTTGGCTCTCGACCCTAACGGATCAATCGTTTCTATGGCGCAGATTTGATTCATCCACGGCAGTGTTATAACGGTGTACGCTGTATGGCTAAGATTCTTTTGAACGTTTTCAGGGGCAATTTCCGTCGGCTCAAACGGTCTATAATCCTGTGTAATAGTTTCTATCGCGTATCCATCAGGAATATCTGTACTGAAAGCAGAAGGCTCAAGGTCAAAATCAAACTCGAATTCATCCAGGAAGATGGTTTGCCTCAGTTGGCCGTCAATCAGATGTTTTAGTTCAATTTCTACCGGCAGTTTAGTCTCCGGATCCACCCAGACCGTAAAATCATTATTCGCGTTCGGTTGATGTCTAAAGCCCTGTAGAATTTTTCCGTCCTGCTTTTTGGTGCCCAGTTTTTCGGTTGACTCCTGCTCGAATTGCTTGACCATGTCGATGATGTCCGGGTCTTTTTTGGGACCAAATCCAAGGAGCTTTGTAACGACCGCTTTCTTTTGATCGGGGTAAAGCTCAATCGTTATTGCATCCGTTCCTCGCATGTCGATGATATGGATAGACCCATCCTCAACTTCCTGGCGTCTTAGAGAAAGATTCATGTGATACACATTCATTGTAGGCTGTTGAGGGCCTTCTTCACGAACAACTCGTTGTCGGCATTTATATTTTTCATGATGATTAAGCTGCTCAACAACCTGAGCCCAGGCAACAGAGGCGCCGTCGATCGAACCGGTTATCCAATTGATACCGACCAAAACGGCAAGAATAACAATTGCCGCCGCGGCGTATTTTGTGACTGGATATTTCATGATTATTCTCCAAAGTGTCGGCCGTAACGATGGGGCGGAAGATTGTGGGGTGTCCAGTTCGTTGTAACAATCGGCTAAAATCTTCCGGTCCAGTTCGGGCCGGGTTTGGTCATTAAAATTTTGTATGAGGTTTTCTATTTTTTTCTCTGTTGGTCTCATTTTTCAAGTTCCCCGTTAAGTAAAGACCTCAGTTTATCAATCCCGTAACGATAGCGTCCCTGAACGGTGGGAATACTGGTCTGTTGAATTCGGGCGATGTCTTTAAACTTCAGGCCGGCCTTGACCCGCAACACCACGACTTCCCGCTGCTCATCCGGCAGGGCTGACAGGTGCATTCTAAGCCTGTCAGCGATTTCCTGCGACTCAATCGGACAATGTGATGGGGATGCCTGCGGTTCCACCTGAAAATCCGTTGACACTGCATGGATCTTTTGTTTTCGCAACTGGCTTCTGGCCCTGTTGGCAACGCACGTCGCCAGATAACTTTTCAGGCTGCTCGTCAGATGGAAATCGCCGATATTTCGCGTGAAATTAACGAAAACATCATGCAGGACATCTTCGGCCAGAGACATATCATGTAAAAGAGCGTTTGCCAACGTCAGCAGGAAATCCTTATGCCGGAGGTAGAGAATGCGCAGGGCGTCCTGATTGCCATTTTTCATCTGCTGAATCAATTTTTTGTCTGATTGCATCCTCTTTGAGTACTCCGACTAAAGCCTTCGATACTATAACGCTTTAAGAGGCGGTTTTGGTATAATTTTACGAAAAAAACTTGCGAAAATGAACCGGTTTAGGGTTTAATAGATAGAAACAATAGAAAAACAGACCTTTTTAAGGAGCATGGCAATGAAACGAACCCTTCAGCAAAATATCGTGATATTAGCATGTCTTTTGATGGTGTTTTTGGCCGGATGTACGGATGTGGCTATCACTGGGCGAAAACAGCTTAATCTGGTACCGGATTCGATTATCAACTCCATGGCACTGTCAGAATATAACGACTTCTTGAAAAGCCCCGAAACCAAGCTTAGTACCGACGCTGAAAAAACAGCCATGGTCGAGCGTGTCGGAACCCGTATTGCCGCGGCGGTCGAGCGGTACATGAACGAAAACTACATGAACGACCGCATTGCCGGATACAAGTGGGAATTTAATCTTGTCGATAGCGAGGAAAAGAATGCATGGGCGATGCCGGGCGGTAAGGTGGTCGTCTATACGGGAATTCTGGAAATTGCCCAGGACGATGCAGGACTGGCGGTGGTGATGGGCCACGAAATTGCTCATGCGATTGCCAAACACGGCGCCGAACGCATGAGTCAGGCATTACTGGTAACGGCAGGCGGTGTTGCGCTGGATACGGCCATGAAGGATGAATCCTCCGGAAAACGTACAGCGTTTTTGACGGCCTACGGGGTCGGGACGACGGTCGGGCTGATGCTGCCGTACAGTCGCACGCATGAAAATGAGGCGGACCGACTGGGACTGATTTTTATGGCGATGGCGGGATATAATCCGGAAACCGCGGTCGGATTCTGGGAACGCATGGCCGCGGACAAAGAGGGAGCACAGATACCGGAATTTTTAAGCACACACCCGGCGGGCGAGACACGCATCCAGAACATCAAAAACAATCTGTATGAAGCCATGCCGTATTATAACAAGTCCTTGCAAGAGTCCGGACAGCCGGCGCCTGCACAGAATGCAGATAATCTGGGCGTTTACGGATTATAGAGAATTGCGTGAAATGTCTTCCCATAAAAACGCCATGGCGTTTTTATTCCTTAATGCGTTCGGGAGCTAATTCGGCGATGAAGGGCAACTCACGGTATTGCCCGTCGAAGTCAAGTCCGTAACCAATGACAAAAACGTCCGGGACTTTCATGCCGGGAAAGTCGATAGTAATGTTTTTATCGTGGGGGACTTCTTTTTCCAGCAAAACACAGGTTTTAATGCTTTGGGGATTGCTATCCTTAATCCATTTCAGCAGAGTGGACAACGTCCGGCCGGTGTCATAAATATCGTCAATCACAAGAATATTTTTGCCTTTTAATCTTTCATGCAGATTATCATTGACATTCATCGCCACAGTGCAGCCGGAAGCTGTCCCGCAATAACTGGAGGCTTTGAGATAGTCGATTTCGATGGGGAAAGAAAGCTGTTCCAGTAAGTCCTCGGCAAAATATTTGGCGCCTTCAAGGATGACCAGGGCCATGACGTTTTCCATCGTTGCATACGCGGCATTGATTTGGCTGGCAAGGTAGGCAATGGTTTCTTTTAGTTTTTCTGTGCTAATCAGAATACGCTTATGCTCCATCGGAATCCCCCTGTAAATCGAGTGGGTAGGCCAGTGGTTCGGCATTGAGAATTTTCTGGAAATCATCGGTGTCCGCAAATCCTTCGGCTGTATTCTGTGTGTGCTTGGTTAGAAGTTTGACTGCCGCGGCGAATTTTTTGTCCAGGGGGGCGACAAATGTTTGCAGTTGTTCAGCATCCGGCGATCCCACCGGAATTGTCAGTTGATAAGCGTGCAATGTCAGCCGACTAATCATAGCCGATTCGTCTTTATCACGTTTGGCTCGATAGCCGTTTTTATAAGCCGACAGCATCAGCGGGGCATTGGATCCATAAACCGGGTCGATGGCCAGCGGCATCCCGCGATGTGAAAAGTGAACGCGAATCTGATGTGTCCGGCCGGTTACCGGTTGAACTGCGACCAACGACAACACCCCGAAGTCCGCTAATTGTTGCCAGACGGTATGAGCGGGCTTGCCCAGACGCGGGTGGACATGCATCGCCTGCGGATTGCGCTTACTGCGGGCGATGGGGTCTTTGATAGAGCCTTTAGGGTACGCAAGCGGGCCGTTGACAATTGCCAGATACAACTTGCTGGTTTGCCGTTTAGCGAAACGACGACTGTAGCGGCTTTGTGCCTGTTTGTTTTTAGCAATGACCATGACGCCGGAAGTCTCTTTGTCCAGCCGGTGAATCAGCCGCAACGATTCTGTTAGTGTGAGTTGTTTTGTCAAAAGCTGTTGAATATCCTCTGCACCCGTACGGTCCGGCGTCACCGAGATTCCCGTTGGCTTGTTAATCAGCAAAATCCGGTCGTTCTCAAACAGAATGTCGATTTTGTTTTTGGTCATAGGAATTTTATACTTCTGGATTCCCGCCTGCGCGGGAATGACAAAAAAGGATCGTTTTGTTAATAATCATGCGGGTATTATAGCAGAAAATGTTGAAATCGAAAGGGAAAAGACAGCTTAGGGCCAGAAGGCCGCGATGGCGACCAGTAGCCAGATGAGGCATCCGATGGCGAATTTGCTGAGTGTGCCGATAAGCACACCAGTTCCGGCACCGACGCCGGAACGAATGGAATGCTTGTGTTCCTTGCCGGAAACGCGTTCGGCAATCCATGTAAACAGACCCGCGCCGAAACAGGCGCCCAGCATTGTGCCGAACGGAGGCACGGGAATGGCAAATGTCCCGACTAATGCACCAAAAATTGCTCCAGCTATCGCGGCGATGGCACCCATCCAGCCGGCACCTGCTTTTTTGGCGCCACCGGCGCCGGCGAAAAATTCGATCAACTCGGCGATGAGAGCAAGTACCGTGATGACAATCAATAACGGCCAACTGAAAACGCCTCGATCCCATTGCCACCACACGAACAAATAAGTACTAATAACCATCAGCCAATTGCCCGGCAGCGTAAACGGAACCATCCCCAGCCAACAGGCATTCAGCAAAATAAGAATGACCAGATAAGCATAAATCATACAGGTATTCTATCGTTAGTTTTTTTTATTCGCAAGAAAAACATTCGAAACTATCGTTTCTTGAACGTGAATGCGTGGGCGTCGGCGTCGATGCGAATTTTGTCGCCTTCGGTGAATTTCCCGGCGATGATTTCCGTTGCCAATTGGTTCTCCAATCGCTGTTGGATGACTCGTTTGAGCGGCCGGGCGCCGAATGCCGGGTCATAGCCTTCGTCCATGAGCTGGTTTTTCGCGGCTTCGGTAAATTCAACATCAAACTGCCGCTCTTTGAGCCGTCGTGTCAGATAGCGAAGCTGAATCTCGACGATTTTCTCCAGATTTTCCCTTGTGAGTATGTGGAAAATAATCGTTTCATCAATCCGGTTCAAAAATTCCGGCTTAAAGTATTTTCGCAACGCTTCTTTGACATGGGCTTCAATCTCCCAGTCAGCGCCGCTTTCTTCGCTGAGCTGCAAAATCTGCTGACTGGCAAAGTTGCTGGTCATAATGATGACGGTATTTTTGAAATCGACCGTCCGGCCTTTACCGTCGGTCAAACGCCCATCGTCAAAGACCTGTAGGAGCACATTGAAAACATCCGGATGAGCTTTTTCGATTTCGTCCAGCAAAATAACCGAATACGGTTTTCGACGGACGGCCTCGGTGAGTCTGCCGCCTTCTTCATAGCCGACATAGCCGGGAGGGGCGCCGATGAGTCGTGCGACGGAGTGTTGTTCCATGAATTCGCTCATGTCGATGCGCACCATGCTGTTGGGGTCGTTAAACATAAACTCCGCTAATGCTTTAGATAGTTCGGTTTTACCGACGCCGGTGGGGCCTAAAAACAGAAATGTTCCAATGGGGCGATTGGGATCCCCCAGTCCGGCCCGGCTTCGACGCACGGCGTTGCAAACTGCGGCCACCGCTTCATTCTGCCCGACAACATGTGTGCTGATTTCATTTTCCATTTGCATCAGCCGCTGACGCTGACCGCTCATTAGTCGCGAAACCGGTATGCCCGTCCACTTGCTGACGACCTGGGCAATATGTTCTTCGTTCACTTCGTTATGGATCATGGCCGAGCCGTTTGCTTTGGTGACGATTGCATCCGCGTCAGACAGTTCTTTTTGCAGACCGAGAATCGTTTCGTATTTCAACCGAGCCGCACGTTCCAGTTCGCCGCAGCGTTGAGCGTCTTCAAATTCAGCCTGTGCGGCAGTAACCTTTTCTTTGAGCAACTTGACTTTGTCAATCATGCCTTTTTCATTCTCCCAGCGTGCGGACAATTCTGTGTCGTTGGTCTTCAGTTCGACAAGTTGTTTTTCGCACTTTTCCAATTGTTTTTTACTGGCAGGGTCTGTTTCTTTTTTAAGCGCTTCCCGTTCGATCTCTAATCGCATGATTTCCCGCCGAATACCATCCAGTTCTGAAGGCAGCGAATCATTTTCGATACGAAGCCGGGACGCCGCTTCATCCATCAGGTCAATCGCTTTGTCCGGCAGGAAACGGTCGGAAATATAGCGGTTTGACAATGTTGCAGCAACAACAAGAGCCGCATCGGTAATGCGAACACCGTGATGCGCATCGTAACGGTCTTTAAGACCCCGCAAAATCGCAATTGTTTCCTCAACGGTAGGGGGCTCAACCACCACCGGCTGGAAACGGCGTTCCAGGGCCGCATCTTTTTCGACATACTTGCGGTATTCGTCCAGTGTTGTAGCACCGATGCAGCGAAGTTCACCCCGTGCCAGAGAAGGCTTCAGCAAATTGCCCGCATCGACGGAGCCTTCTGTTTTACCGGCACCGACAATCGTATGCAGTTCATCGATAAACAGGATAATCTGTCCGTCGGATTGGATAACTTCTTTGAGCACTGCTTTGAAGCGGTCTTCGAATTCACCCCTAAATTTCGTCCCCGCGATTAAAGCCCCCATATCCAGAGCAATGACTTTCTTATCTTTTAGACCGGTCGGAACATCACCCGCAACAATGCGCTGGGCCAGACCTTCGACAATAGCGGTTTTCCCTACACCCGGTTCACCGATGAGAACGGGATTATTTTTAGTTCGTCGATTTAACACCTGCATACAACGGCGGATTTCATCATCGCGTCCGATGACCGGGTCAAGTTTGCCCTTCCGGGCCATCTCAATGAGATTAATCCCGTATCGTTCGAGCGCTTTGTATTTGCTTTCAGGATTTTCATCGGTAATTTTGGTATCGCCGCGAAGGTCTTTAATGGCTTTGGCAATTTGTTCGGCAGAAATCGAATTGACGCTCAGGATTTCCTTAGCATCACTTTTTACATCCGCTAATGCTATCAACAGGTGTTCGACACTCAAAAATTCGTCACCCATTTTGTCGGCCTTATTCTGTGCATCAAGAACAACCTGGCTATAGGCTGGGTCGGGCATCATCATCCCGCTAGTCTGTCCCTTCGGCAAACGGTTCAATTCACTGTCCGTCATTTCTTTAATGCGGTCGGCATTGGCGCCGATTTTCTTCAATAGCATGACGGGCAATCCTTGGTCGTCCTGCAGCAGAGCAGCCAAAAGGTGCACAGCCGTAACAACGGTATGGCTGCGGCCCATTGCCAACTGCTGACTGGTCGCCATCGCTTCCTGGGCCTTGACTGTAAATTTATCAAATTTCATGCTCGTTTTTCCTTCCCTATTAAGACATTAAAACACTTGTCTTTTATATCGCAAATACCGTACCTCGAAGAGATATTTTTTTAAGTCTCTTTTTGGAAAGGAGATACATTTTTTTGGTTTGGAAAAAGTGCCTGCCAAACTGGCAGTTAAGAGCGTTTTCGATAGGCTGATAATGGCACACCCGTTTGCTGGGACAAAAGTTTTGGTTTTCCTAAGTAATAACAGCAAGGATGTCTTTGCGGCTGATGATACCGATAAGTTTTCCATCTTTGTCGACAATCGGGACTCGCCGGAAATTATGATCGACCAATGCTTCACATATTTGAGTCAGCGGGGTTTCCTCATCAAACATAACGACATGGGTCGTCATAATGTGATGGACAGTTGTTTCGCATAGCAGCCGCTCATTCATTATGTCGAGAATGTTTTTATCCAGCAGAAAATGCAGGATGTCTTTCTCTGTGACAATCCCCGCGACAGAGGAATCTTCATTCAGCACGGGCATTCCGGTGATATTATACTGGATGAGAATATCGATGGCTTTATCCAGCGGGGTTTCGGGATGTACGGTAAGAACATCTCTTTTCATAATGGTTTTAGCACACAGCATCGCTCAAGCCCTTCCCGGATTGTGGTTTTTAATTGTCTCCAACATACCTTTATATTATAGCCCGATTATTCGTCCCTCGCAAGCAAATAGTGAATTCTTGATATTCCGGGATATATCGGATATAGTGCTTGCATCCTTGTTTGACGGAAAGGACCCGGATTGAAACTGAAGATTCACACACAGATTCTGATGGCGGTTCTGTTGGGGATTCTAACAGGATACCTGTTAGGCGAACACGCAAAACACCTGCAAATTGTGGGCGATTTATTCATCCGCCTGCTGAAGATGATTATTATCCCCCTGATTTTCGCGACGATGGTCTCCGGCGTCGTCAGCACCGGACAATTCGGTCGACTCGGACGCATTGGGGCACAAACATTCACCTATTATCTCATTACGACCGTTCTGGCGATAACAGTCGGGCTGGTCTTGGTAAATATAATCGCTCCCGGTATAGGTGCCAATCCGCTCACCGAGCAGGTTTTTTCACCAACCGACCATCAGCCGCCGACAGTAACATCCATCCTTTATGATATTGTTCCCGCCAATATTTTTAAGGCGATGGCACAGGGCGACGTATTGCCGGTCATTTTCTTTTCATTGTTGTTGGGGGCGGCACTTTTGGGGGTACGCGACAAGGCCGAACCGGTCATTGTCTTTTTCAAGGGCTTCGATGCGGTCATGATGAAACTGACCGACTGGATCATGCGCCTGGCGCCAATCGGTGTCTTTGCACTAATTGCGGTCATGGTCAGCAGACTCAACAAAGATGACATATTCGCACTGGCCAAATATATGCTAACGGTTATTGCGGGCTTGGCCGTTCATGCGTGTATCGTGCTGCCGATTCTCCTGAGGATTTTTGCTAAACGCAATCCGCTTACCTTTTTCCGCCAGATGTTCAATGCGCTGGTAACCGCTTTCAGCACCGACAGCTCCGCCGCGACATTGCCGGTCAGCATGGAGTGCCTGGAGCAAAACGCGAAACTGCCCGAACGCATTACCAGTTTTGTCATGCCCATCGGCGCCACGGTCAACATGGACGGCACAGCACTGTATGAAGCGGTGGCGGTGATGTTTATCGCGCAGGCCTACGGCGTGGAGATGACGTTTGCCAATCAAGTCGTAATTGCCCTGACGGCAACGCTGGCCTCTATCGGCGCCGCAGCCATTCCCAGTGCAGGTTTGATTACGATGGTTATCGTTCTGCGGGCCGTCAATCTGCCGCTGGAGGGCATCGGTATGATTTTGGCGGTGGACCGCATTCTCGACATGTGCCGCACAACCGTCAACGTCTGGGGCGACGCCTGCGGCGCCGCCATCATCGCAAAACTCGACGAAAAAAATTAATCATAAAAAACCCCGATTCAATAACCGGGGCTTAAAAATATTCAATAGCCATCCCGACGACGTCGGGATTCCACATTTTTGATATTTGCTTTTTAATATTTGATATTACTTTAGTATCGATAGTGTTCCGGCTTGAAGGGACCGTCTATGGGAATGCCCAGGTAATCGGCCTGTTTTTCCGTCAGGCGTGTCAGTTTTCCGCCAAGCGCCTGAATATGCAGCATGGCCACTTCCTCATCCAGCTTTTTCGGCAGCGTATAAACCCCCGCTTCCAGCGTCTGTGTGGCCAGCATGATCTGCGCCAGGCACTGATTCGTAAAGCTGTTGCTCATGACAAAGCTGGGGTGCCCTGTCGCACAGCCCAGGTTTACCAGACGACCCTCCGCCAGTACGATAATCGACCGGCCGGACTTGAGTGTCCACTTATCGACCTGCGGCTTGATGTTGTCCCGTTCGCAATCGCCGCTGTTCTCCAGATAGCTCATCTCGATTTCGCTGTCAAAGTGCCCGATATTGCAGACAATCGCCTCGTCCTTCATCTGCTCCATGTGCTCGCCGCGAATCACATCGCAGCAGCCGGTGGTCGTCACAAAAATATCGCCCTTGGAAGCGGCCTTTTCCATCGTCGTCACTTCATAGCCTTCCATCATCGCCTGCAAGGCACAGATCGGGTCAATCTCGGTAATCAGCACACGCGCCCCCAGTGCTTTCATGGAGTGGGCACAGCCTTTACCAACATCGCCATAGCCGGCGACCACGACAACCTTGCCGGCAACCATTACATCCGTAGCCCGTTTAATCCCGTCGGCCAGTGATTCCCGACAGCCATACAGATTGTCGAATTTGGATTTGGTAACCGAGTCATTCACGTTAATCGCCGCAAACGGCAGTTCACCCGATTCCTGCAATTGATACAGCCGATGCACACCGGTCGTTGTTTCCTCAGAAACGCCGCGTAAATTGTTTGAAACGGTGGTCCAGCGGGTTGGATTGTCGGCATAATTGAATGCAAGGCGGTCCATAATAATTTGGAACTCCTTGTTGTCGTATTTCTTCTCCAGCAGCGACGGGTCATTTTCGACACGCTTGCCTTGAATAACCATCAAAGTTGCGTCGCCGCCGTCATCGACAATCATATCCGGCCCGGAACCATCCGGCCACGTCAATGCCTGTTCGGTACACCACCAGTAATCCGCAAGCGTTTCGCCTTTCCACGCAAACACAGCGCTTCTGCCTGCAGCCGCAATCGCCGCCGCTGCGTGATCCTGTGTCGAAAAGATATTGCAGGACGCCCAGCGGACATCGGCACCGAGGATCTCAAGCGTCTCAATCAGCATCGCCGTCTGTATCGTCATATGCAGTGAACCGGTAATCTTCAATCCCTTCAGCGGTTTTTCCTTACCGTATTTTTCGCGTGTGGCCATTAATCCCGGCATTTCTTTTTCGGCAAGCTGCATTTCTTTGCGGCCGAAGTCCGCCTGCGAAATATCCGCCACCTTGTATTTCAAATTCGGGTTATATTTCTGTACACTCTTCGTTGAATTTTGCACCATTTTCATCCAATTTTCCTTTCGAGTTCGTTTGAAACCATTAACTATGGGAGTATAGTCTAAAAAAAATCCTCATGCAACCAAGAAAAAAACGCTTTTTAAGCATATGATGGGCATTTTCGTACAAAAAAAGCTTTTAAAATATAAAAATTATCACTACTGTCCCGTTAACTTTTGAGTAATTTGTCGTAAAGCAAATAAATATAATAGGTTGTGAGAAAAAATGGTTGGGATCGACTTGAAAATGCCCATAGGTTTAGGCCATAACACTTTCAATAATTTATTGAAAGG
>JADHXS010000047.1 GCA_016782835.1 Phycisphaerae bacterium
GGGGGCGGATTCTAAGTCGGGATAAACGATTTGATATAAAAGTTGACAAGGTACCGCTTTTAAAAAATCTCTAAAATCAGTAAATTTCCCTAATAACAGTTGCGTTGAATCGCCGAATTTTAGTATAAGTAAACGCTCTGTAGACAAAGATGCTTAGAACCTATCCGAATAACCGGGTCGTGATGAGGCCGAGCGAAAAGGCACCAGGCCAACGCAGGCATCGGACTTTGCAGCCGGCCGCAATAGAGCAGGTTTTTCGGATAGGTTCTTAATACGGGGTGGCATGCCTTCAGCGATGCTGATGCCAAGGCATGGTTCTGTCAGGATTATCCACCGCTTTGGCCTGCGGCCGGAAGCGATGCCACCCAATTTGAGTCGGATTTCTACAGGGCAATTACTAAACTAAAATTACGATTCTTATTTATGGGGTTTTTATGACATTTAAAGTCCTGGTTTTAGCGGTTCTGTTAACAAGTCTTTTGATTCTCAACGGCTGCGCCTGCCCGTGCAGCGGAAAAACGGCAACCTGCCCACTGCCGGAGAGGGTGGCGGCTGCAAAATAAAACCGCGGATTTTTGCGGATTTTTTTTGAAGTTACATTTCTTGCCAATCAATAGAATGGTATGTAAGTCCTTTTCCATTAAGAGGATAATGTTCTGCCGTTAGGGTGCGATAAATAATTTCACAATTTTTTATTTTTCTATTGACATTTTTGGGTTTACTGTTATAGTGATATATAACAGTAATTGAATTATTAAGGAGCATGACGATTTTTATACGGATTGAGCCATCTTCATCGGTGCCGATTTACCGGCAGATTATCGACCAGATCAAGTATCAGGTCGCCGCGGGCCTCTTAAAAGAAGGCGACCGGGTTCCCAGTGTGCGGGAACTGGCCTTGCAGTTAGCCGTCAACCAAAACACGATTCTGAAGGTCTATAATGAACTGTGCCGGGAGAATGTGCTGAGGGTTGAGCGGGGCGACGGCACGTTTGTTTCATCGAGCAAGCAGAATATCCCGCCGCAGGAAAGGCGCGACATGGTGGCCGGACCGTTGCGGACCGCGGCGGTGCTGACGATTCAACTCGGAGTTCCCATTGAACAGGCATCTGAACTTTTACAAGCCGAATACGACAAGATTATTTCACAGCGAAACAAAGAACATGACGAAGGCGGCAGAGAGCAAGGCAAGGAGCAAACCGATGTTTAAGCAGCTTTTATGGAAAGAATGGCGGGAGAACCTATGGAAATTGTGCTTTGGAGGGGCGGTCAGTGCGGCGTTTGTATTGCTGCTGTTTCGGATTCGGCTGTTCCCGGATGCAGCTAATTGCGTAGCGATTTCCTTTGTGCAGATGCTGGTGCTACCGGTGATCTATGCACTGGATATCTTCTCCGGCGAGATGAGCAACCGGACGATTCACCTGCTGTTTAAGTTTCCCGTGCCGCGATGGAAGATCTTTTTCAGCAAATACCTGATTTCCATTGGCGGAATGGCAGTCGTTTTTCTGACCAGCGGACTGCTGATGGAACTGATATCACAGGGCAGGGAGGCCGATGTGGGAACTTTATTCAAACTCAACGTTTCTTTTGGTATTCCGGCACTGCTGCTGTTTACCTGGTTTTGCGCCTTCGGAGCACAAAGCCGCAGCGAAGCAGGTTCTCTAGTAGCAATGTTCGGTGTGATGATCGGATGGGGGATTATTATGCTGTGGTCGCAAGTTATGCAATATGAATGGATAATGCATTTTGTGCCCTACAATTTCATAACAATTTATATCCCTGAAAAATGCGTAGTGATTATACCCAAGTTGATTCTTTCAACAGGTCTTGCAGCGGCAGCAGTCCTTGCTATCGCCTGTTACCGCTTTGTCAAAGTCAGGAGGGTGCTATGAAGATCGGGCGAATACTTCATCAACAGATTGTTCAGCTAAAGTGGCACTTTCTGGCATGTCTGGGACTTTTAATGGCGCTGCCGATTGAAGAAGGGATTATCAACGTAAAGGATGGACACGGGTTTTATGCCTCCGGTCTGTCCCTTGGTATTCCTATTATGGTAGGTCCGCTGCTGGCCGGGTTGATTGCCTGCGGGAATGTGCAGGCCGATCTGGATGATAAGCGATATATCTTCTGGCGATCCAAACCGGTTGGCGTCAAAACATTTATGGCAATCAAATATCTGGTTGGGCTGTTTATTGCTTTTATTGTGATTGCCTGTCCCATCGCATTTACACTGATCAGTTGTATGATTCAGAAAGAGAAAATCGAGCGTGGATTTATGGTGTATGTTGTCAATTTTCAATTGATTTCTCTTTTGGCTTACAGCTCATGCTTTTTCTGTAATGTCTTGGTGCGAAAAACGGCACGGGCTTGGTTGATCGGCATGGCAATGGTGGTATTTCTGATGCTGGTGCCGTTTATCCTGCCGCTGAATTTTAAGGATGTAGCCAGTGATTTTCTCTTTGTCGCGTCGATGGCCTATTTATCCGTTACACTGATTCCGTCACTGATTGCATTTATTGTCTCACTTGTCGCCGCCAGTCGCAACTGGCACCTGCAAACTAATCTTAAGGGCCTGCTCTGGACAGGAGCATCACTGATTTTTCTGCTGATGCTGCTCTTTACTCATCAGGTGGCTAGTATTAAGGTGCTGGATGAAGTAGAAGTTCCTAAAAACTATGCACTCATTGGCGGCCTTCAGAGATTGTATGACAATACACGAGAAGGGCATCTTTTAGATGTTGACATCTCTAACGGGAGAATAGAGTTAAAGGATGTCTATTTAGAGCCCTCTGAAGAAACACGCAAAAAGCTTGAGACTGCAAAGCAGCTTTATTCCGTTGGAGAAAAAGGCCTTGGCTTAAACATCTATCCTCACTCTAATCGTGTCCTTTACAATGTTGGAAATGATATTTTTAATTTCAAGCTGAATACTTATACCCATCGGGAAGAAATTAGGAAAAATACTTATTATAAAAAACTTGATAAAGCATATCTGTGCAGTGACCAGGTGCTCGAAGGATTATATTCAATTCCCGTATCAGCGATGGATTTGTCCGACTGCATTGTTGAAGGAAGAATAGATAGAGTAGGTCTGCGAAAGATAGGAGATAAAATTATAGTTCTGATTCAGGATGGTTTTGCCGTAGTGCAAATTAAAGACAACGGCAGTTTGGAACTTATTGACAATCAGATTGACGGCTTAAAAGGACACTCGAGATATGGGGCCCCTCGCGATAAACGATTCAAAATCCCTCTTGTGTCAGTACAGGATATCAGTACCGAAGAACGCATCAAATTGACCATCGACATCAATTATAGGTATTATCAATTTGGTCATAGCTCAGGATGGCCGCAAAATGAGATATGGAGTCATTCTCTGGTCGATATCAACGGGAGTGCAATCAGCTTTTGCCTGCTGGACGAAGGCAGCATTCAGAGATATGACATTGTCAAGTGGGATGATGAATTTGTCTATTGCAGATTTCGGGATGAACGGCCGTTTACCTTTCTTGAGCAGATGTTTGGTCAGGTTACGCAAAGCGATCCATGGTTTGTTCAGGATGGAAAACTGTACGCCTACGAACGACAAAAACTGATGGTTTATGACATCCATTCCGGCCGTATCCGAAAATTGGGACATTTTGAACAATTATCTGAGAACTTTATTATACAAGGTTTCGAGGTGCTGGATAACGGGAATATGCTGTTAAGTGCGGTCAAACGAAAATACTTGGAAGATAAAAGGAATTGGGAGCGGAAAAGCTATTTGTTTTTATTAAAAAATCCGGAATAACGGGAGCATTAAAATGACAGAAGCAGCGATTGAAATAAATGATTTGCATTTTTCGTATGGACGTAAGAAGGTGTTGACGGGGGTAAATCTCGAGGTGCCGGCGGGGTCGATTTTTGGGTTTCTTGGCCGTAACGGGGCGGGTAAGACGACGCTGATTAAGACGTTGCTGGGGTTGCAGAAACCGTCGGCGGGTACCGGGACTATTCTCGGTTTGGATTGTTTCGACCATGCGCTCGAGGTTCGCAAGCGCATCGGCTACATGGCCGAGGACCAGCAGATGTACGGCTGGATGCGCGTCGGCCAGATTATCAATTGGGTGTCGGGATTCTATCCGAATTGGGACATGAAATTTACAGACGAACTGGTGGAGATCCTGCGGCTATCGAAGAATACCAAGGTCAAAGCATTGTCGAAAGGCCAGAATTCCAGCCTGGCCTTGTTGCTGGCATTGGGCCATCATCCCGAACTGGTGATTCTGGACGACCCGACGCTGGGGCTGGACCCGATTGCGCGCAAGGATTTTCTCCGGCATGTGATTGACCTGTTGCAGAGCAACAATGTTACGGTATTCTTTTCCAGCCATCTGCTCTACGAGATTGAGCCGGTGGCCGACCATATCGCGATTCTGGACGAGGGCGTTATTCGCAAAACCGACCGAACGGAAAACTTGCGGGAAAGTGTTCGCAAGTTTATTCTGACGCCCAAGCCGGAAGCGGATTTTGCAGGCATTGACGGTCTGTTAGATGTCATGCACGCAGGTGACAGCGTGTCGGTGACGGTTGAAAACTGTAACGATGAAAAACGAAACCAACTGAAACAACTGTCCCAAAACGGCATGACAGAGACAGCGCTGAACCTGGACGAAATTTTCGAGGCCTATGTCATTGGCAATAAAGGGCAAATGCAGTTATCAGTAACCAGTTAGTAGTGAACAGTATGCGGGCGGGACGCCCGCGTTCCCATGGCATTAATTCAGTTCGTCGTCTTTCCAGTATTTTGAGCCGGTGACGGTGGCCTGGAGGGCCAGCCCGGCTTCGGTCATGGAATAGACGGTGATGTCGTCATTGATGTCGCCTTCACCGCTGACTTCGCCGCCTTGCTCGCCCGCCTTGGCCGCGGCGTCAGCATGGCCGCCGAATTCCCAGCCTTTATCCACGAAATTTCGCAGGGTATTTTCATCGCGGATAATCAGTACCTGCCGGTAGTCTTTGACGCCAATGCCCAGACCAACGCCGCCGAGTCCCATTTTCATATAGCTCTTGTTACCGGTTCTGTTATTTACAACAACGCCATACCCGCCGCCGCCGCTGACGAAGATAACATTGACATTGGCATTGCTGAATACGCCGTAACCTGCGGCGTCGGCAACCTGCTGTTTGGCGGATGCCTCTTCGCGGTACAGTCTTTGGAGTGTTTCATTGGCCATGTCGTTGATGATTTGCCGCCTTTCGGAGAGTGTGTACTTTTTACTGCTGGGTCCGCAACCGGAGACAAGAATGACGGTTGCGGCCAGTGCCAGAAGGATGGTTAACTGTTTCATGTTTTTCTCCCAAAATAATGTATCATTCCGTTGAAAGTCCACTTTGTAATCTACTTATAAATATCCCCAGCGGTTCGAAAATTCAAGTCTTTTTGGTCAAGAAAAGTCCATTGTCCCCAATCTCGGCTTCCAGTTCTCAGAAGGATTTTGAGATATTCAAAAGGGCTGTTTATTGGGCCTGTACTAACTATTCGTGGTTACCCCCGATTTTCGCGTTAAATATCTTGACTATTTATGCCTTTATTGTAAAATAATTAAAACCGTTGATATTGGTTGATATTGTATGAAAAATGAAGTCTTCAAGCGGGGGATATCAGTTGAAGCTTAAATCATTCCATTATGGATTCTTACTCTTTGCGTGCGTTTCTATGATTTACATGAATCCTGTGGAAGGAGCTACATCCTACAAGCCTTATATTATTACCGTTAAAGACGCTGTGACGGGCAGAGGGATTCCGCTTGTAGAATTGAAGACGACCAATGAAATTCTGCTCTATACAGATGCTGCCGGGCGAGTTGCCTTTTATGAACCGGGGTTAATGAACCAGGAGGTCTTTTTTCATGTCCATCATTCTGATTATCTTAAGCCTGCCGATTTTTTTGGCTGCCAAGGCCGGGCGCTGACGACCAACGAGAACGGTTCAGGTGAGATTTTAGTCGATAAGATCGAAGCCGGCCGTTCCGGCTGCTGGCCGCTCGATGACGGCAGCGGAACAACTGCTTCCGAATGGATGCACGGGTTTAACGGCACCTTGGTAAACGGTGTTACCTGGCTTTTAGGCGGCGGCGTGCAAGGCGGTGCAGACCATGCCCTTTTTTTCGATGGCACCAATGACTATATGCGAATCCCCCGCACTATTGAAGCTGATTTTTCGATCGCATTTTATCTGAAAACAACACAAACCGCACCCAGCGGAACCCAATGGTACCACGGCAATGGTATCATCGATGCCAATGCCGCCGGCTCTGCGAATGATTTTGGTGTATCACTGAATGGTAACAAGATCTGTTTTGGAATTGGCAATCCTGATACATCTATTTTTTCCACTTCTGCTGTTAATGACGGCAATTGGCATTTTGTTGTTGCCACACGAAACGCTTCAACCGGTAAAATCGCTCTTTATGTTGACACATTCAAGGAGGCTTGGGCCAGTGCCAATGGGAATCTTCTGAATGCCCCGGCTGAAATTAATGTTGACAGGCAATTGACGGGGGTAAAATATTTTGCCACATATCCAACATCTGTTGAGGAAATGTCATGACGGCCCTTTCTTTTTACCATTCTTCTACCCATGTGTTTCCTACAAAGGCATGCGCTTCATAACCAGCCCCCCATCCATAGGAGCCAGTAATAAGGTAAATATCATTGCCAATTCCTTTTGATATCGACCCGCTTCAGTTGCCATAGCATCGCAGTGTTGAGCCGGTGCGGATGTAGAGTTTGCTGCCAGCCGGAACAATTGATGAACGGCAGAATTTTTCGTTGAGATTAGCGGTGGAAATAACCCGGTATTCATCCCCGGCCGCCAACACAACAACTTGCCCGTTCGTACTGATGCAGTAAATTTTTCCGTCGGCGGCGGTGGGACTTGCCTGAAAGACCCCTTTGACGGGCAAGTCATGCTGCCAGACGATGCGGCCTGTTTTGGGCTCGAGGCAAACAAGCGTTTTTTGCTGTTCCTGCAATACATAGAGCCGGTTGCGGTACAGACACGGCGAGGCGATCCAGCATTTATTCTCCTCGTACGTCCATGCGAGAATGCTGTCATCCTGAAGTCCTTTTTCGCCCGGGCGAATGGCGAACAGTGGTCGCTGCTCCGGCCGGACGACAAAGATCAGACCGTCCTGCGCGACCGGCGTCGGGACATTGTGCTCGGTGTTGGACAGTCTGTTGGCGGGTGTAAACCACCATCGCCACAATTCCGCACCGGTCGCAGGGTCGTGGCCGGTGATGCATTCGCCGGCGGCGATAAGGATTTCTTTGCGGCCATTCCATTCGTATGGATACGGCGTGACATAGGCCTCGCGTGATCCTTCTGTGGCGTCGGTGTCACGGATATGTTTCCAGAGGTTCTTGCCGGTCTGCGGATCGACGGCCAGCAGGTACGAATCCAGCGGTTCGGTTCGATCCTTGTTGAGTTCATAGGCGCCGGGTTTTTCATTTCGCATGACGGGAATGTACAAAACACCGTCGTACAGCAGGGGGCTGGAACTGTATCCGAACCCCACGGCAAAATCGCCGTATTCTTCGGCCAGATCCCGCCGCCAGACGGGTTTGCCGTCGGTGGTAAACGCGGCCAGGTCGCCGCTGCCGGTCAGGAACCAGACGGTTGTACCGTCCGTGACCGGCGAAGGAGCCGTCATATCATACATGCCGGCGGCCGTTCGATTCTCGCCTAAGTCCTCGGTCCATAAGAGCTTGCCCGTGTCGGCGTTCAGGGCGGCGGCAACAACGGTTTTGGCGGATTTGTCGGCAGCGGTGACAAAGACGTACGCATTGCAGACGACCGGGGTCGACGAGCCGGGACCGGGCAGGGGTGTTGTCCAGAGGAGATGGTTGGGGTCGATTGTCTCGGACAGGCCGGTTTGAGCAGAGGTTCCGTTCTGCTGCGGTCCGCGCCACTGTGACCAGTTTTCTGAAAAAGCCCTTTCGGAAAGGCAGGACAAAACGAGGCTGCAAAACACTAAAACTCTTAAGTATCGCAATGAACATACTCCCATAGATTGTTTGTGTATTCGTTAAGCAAGAACATTGTTCGATATTCTACTCCAAATGCTTTTTTAAATCAAGTTTAAATCAAGATTCTCTGTCAGCGGGGCGGTTTTGTTTTAAGAATGCAGAAATATAGGCATACAGGGAAGAGGAGTCCGTCTTTGGCGGGTTTCTTAAAGAAGCTTTGATTGGAAGGAACGGGAATATGAGTAAAATCGCTGTTTTTTTCATAATAAGCCCTTTTCGGATTTTTAGATTATGATTTCCTAAACCAATACATAAAGATAGATGAAAAGGGCGAAAAAATCAAGTGTTAAATTGTCATTCGGATGTTGGCTTGGATATCGAGAAAGGCGTTTGAAAAGCGGTTTTTGAATTCCTTGATGACATCACTGCCGGAGCAGTGGCAGGGGGCGATGAGCTTCAACTCGTATTTTTTGATGGCCTCGAATGTCTTTTTGAGTCTCTCTTTTGAGGCGGCTCTTAGATGCGTTCCGCCCAGTACGGCATAAATCGGCTCTTGTGTTAATGTTTTTATATATTCCAATGTGTTGACGATTCCGGCATGGGAGCAACCGACAATAACGACCAACCCTTTGGCGGTAAAAATTGTCAGGGCCTGGTCATCGTTTAATTGGTCCGGGGCTTGAGATTTTTTGTCCAAAAAGAAGGATCCGCCGGTATCTTCATAGCTTGTGGTCCGTGGAATTGTACCTGTGACTGTTACGCCGGGATAAATGGATTCGGGCCTGGCGGTGTAGATGACATTACCTTTGGTAACGGATTCGGCGATTTTCCGGCAGGCGGTCGGGGGCATTGAAATATCCTTCGGCGGCTTTTGGGGCGGGCAACTGTATCGCAGCTTTGGGGCATCGGGATGCAGATAGACGATTGCGTTTGGCGCTAACTTTAAAACTGCTTCCAGGCCGCCCGTGTGGTCGTAATGGCCATGGCTTAAAATAATCGCATCGGTTTTCGACAAGTCAATGTCGAGCAGTTCGGCGTTTTTCACCAGTGCATCGGTTTGGCCGGTATCGAACAGGATGTTTTTTCCTCCGTATTCAATCCAGAATGACAAGCCGTGTTCGGCAAGCAGGGGCGCCGGCATAATGTTGTTGACAAGGGTTGTGATGTTGACGGTATCTGTACCGTTGTTTTGCCCCGTCTGATAATTTTCAATAGCTTTGTGCAGTGCTGATGCAGCCAGATTGGAACAGTGGTATTTTTGCGGTGGCAATCCGCCCAATGCGTCGGCAACATTGTTATCGGTGATATTCACTGCCTCTTCCAACGTCAGTCCGATTGCCAATTCCGTCATCATACTACATGCGGCGATGGCGGCGGGGCATCCAAAGACCTGATGCCGGACTTCGGTTAGTTTACCATCCTGTACTTTAATCCAGACACGAATCTGGTCGCCGCATTCTTCGGAACCGATGATGCCGACGCCATCGGCATCCGGAATCTGCCCGGTGTTACGCGGATTCATAAACTGATCCATGACGGTGTTAGAATATTGCATGGTGTGCTCCGCTGATTAGTGGTCGCAGACGTTCTGTCCGGCTTGCAGGGAACCGTTGAGATAAGCCGTTGCGAGGTTTTCCGGAGAGTCCGCCGGGGCGCCGACCAATACCTGTACGCCGTTTTCGTTGAAGAGTTGTTGGGCACGCTGGCCCATGCCGCCGGCAATGACGAATTTGGCGCCGTTTTCAGCGACCCATTTTGGCAGGACGCCCGGTTCATGCGGCGGGGGGGTGAGCAGTTCGGTGCCGGTGACGGTTTTGCTTTCGGGGTCGACGGTGACGAAGGCGAATTGTTCGCAATGGCCGAAGTGCATACAGAGCTGACCGTTGGCGGTGGGGATGGCGATTTTCATTGTTTGATTTCCTTTCATTATTGTAGGCACATTAGTTTAATTTTTTTCCAGATATCTTTCGTTTTTTTTGAAAGCTCACTATTTGGTTCATATTCGAGAATTGTTTTGGCTTCCTGCTGGGCCTGGACGAAAACCGGGTCATACGGCAGTTGGCCCAGTATAACCGCATGGCGATTTTGAGCAAGCTTTTTGATGTCTTCGCTGACCTGCGGGTTGATGTCGGCTTTGTTGATAATCACCCCGGCGGGAATTTTAAAGTGTTCGGTTAATTCCAGTATTCGAATCAGGTCGTGCAGGCCGGAAACGGTCGGTTCGGTGACGATGACCGCTGCTTTGGCGCCGCCGACGGAGGCGATGACCGGACAGCCCGTGCCGGGGGAGCCGTCCAGCACGACCACGGCGTCTTTTGAAAGGTCGGTTTTCTGAGCGGCGTTTTTACGGACGAGCGTCACCAGTTTGCCGGAGTTTTCTTTGCCGGGCTCGAGGACGGCGTGGCTCATGTGGCCGTGGCGTGTTGCGGACCAATACCATTTTCCGTCGTGGGTTTGTTTTGTTTTGATGGCCTTTGTCAGGCAAACCAGTACGCAGGCGCCGCAGCCTTCGCAGTTGTCTTCGTTGATGGTGACGGTGTTGTTGGTTCTGGAAATAGCATCCCACTGGCAAATATCAATACAATTGCCACAGACGCTGCATTGGCGCGGGTCGATGGACATGACGCGGCCGCCGATGAATTCCTGCGACTCCAATACTTTCGGCTCAAAGAGCAAATGCATGTCCGCGGCGTCGACGTCGCAATCGGCGACGACGGTTTTTTCAAGCTGTGCGAAACACGCGGCAAGCGAGGTTTTTCCGGTGCCGCCTTTGCCGCTGACGATTGTTATTTCGATGGGATTTGTGGACGGCGTTTTTTCATCGGTTATTTTAAGTGAGTTGTCCGAATTCAGGAAAATAGTCTGCGTTTTTGGGAGGATAGGCTTTCTTATTTTTTTATTTTTTGGTTGTTCCGGCAATGCCGCAATTTTCCGTGCGGCCTGTGAAAACAATGGCCGCAGATAATCCAAATGTTCAATCGGCAACAACCCCTTTGAGTACAGCTCGGCGATTTGGCGGTCGTCGGGTATTTCGGTGAGTATGGGCAATTTTTCCGATGCGCACCAGCGGCGTAATGCTTCGAGGTCGCCGATGCCGGAGCGATTGACGAGTACCAGTGGTTCGATATTCATCGAGTGACACAAGTGAACGGAGAGCTTTAAGTCGTGCTGACCGAATCGGGTTGGGTCGGCGACGAGTACGACGATGTCGGCGTCCTGAATGGTATGGACGACGGCGCAGCTTGTTCCGGGCGGCGAATCGAGGATGGTCAATTTGTCATTCGGACATTGTTTGATTTGTTCGATCAGCCGGACGGTCATACCGCCTGCACCGGCTTGCAGGGTGGCCCAGTGGAGGTCGATTTTCCCGACCTGTCCGTGATAGACGGTTCCGATGGTTCGCTTGTTGACAATGAGGGCGTCGTGGGGGCAGACGATTTGACAGGCGCCGCACCAGCGGCAAAGCTCAGGGAAGGCCATGGCGTTTTTTTTGCCTGCGACGATGGCATTGAAATAACAGACCTTGGCGCAAAGACCGCACAAGGTACATTTTTTCGGGTCCATTCCCTCGATGCACGGCAGCGTTTGTTCTTCGGACTGTATTTTGTCGGGTTTCAGGAATAAGTGCGAATTGGGCGCTTCCACGTCACAGTCGATGTAACGAACATTTTCGGATTCAGCTAAGACCCCGGCCAGACAGGTTGCGACCAATGTTTTGCCGACGCCGCCTTTACCGCTGGTTATCGCGATTTTCACTGATCTGTTTTCTTATTGTATTGTCCATGGAGGCGCACAATTGCCTCCACGGACAATGGTTATTGTTTGCATCGCCTTGAGTCTTACTTTTGAAGCTGCTCAATGCGATTGTTAATCTGATTCAGACTGTTCTGAAGCAGTTCGGTCTGCTGTTTTAAGGCGTCCAGTTCCTGTTCGGGTGTTTCCATTGGCGCCATTGCGGGCACAAAAGGCAATCCTGCTCGTACCCATCCGCGTCCTCGGCCTCGAAACCCTCCGCCACGACCCCCAAAGCCGCCGCGACCGGAATTCGTGTAACCCGGAACGGGGAAACCTGCACAGTAACCTGCTGCTCTGCCCGACATTGGGCCAAAACCCATCGGGCCTGTTCTGTCTCCACCTGGCATGTTTATCACCTCCTTTCAATCACATTAAAGTTTTATTTCCTGACCAGCAGCGTGCTGCTGTTTGGTCACTTTTTTTATGAGTACCATCTGTCCCACCGGACAGCCTAAATCCGAGGCGATGACCGGGCATTTTGCTTTCAGGATAAAATAAATATTTTTCTCAATATTGCTGAGTGTTTCGTAATTGCCTTGTCCTTTAGCGATGATTAAGTCCGCTTGTCGAAAACGTGACAAAAACTCGTCGGAGCATATTTCTAAGATGGTTCCCGGTGCGTCAGAACCATTATCAATAACATTAACGATTTCTGTTAAACCCGCTGCCCGGGCGTCTTCCATCGTTGCATCGTTAATGATCGGGGATCCTTTGACAACGACGGTTATTTTTTCGGTTGGAAGCTGTTCGATCAGCAAACGATCAAAAACGATTTCTCCGGCGTTGTCGGCCAGGTATAAAATATCCCGGGCATTGTCCGCGTCTATACGCAATTGTTCAACCATTGCATGGTTAAACGGCTCTGTCAAAGATTTTTGAATTGTTTTGCTGATGTCGCGGTCAGAAATAGAGCTTTTGACGCCCAGATCGATAATATTTCCCGCAATGGCTAATCGTACCGCGGTTTGGAGGGGATTGGCTGAATTTCGGATTTTTGATTCAAGCTCGTCATATAGTCGCAAAGCCAATTGATTATGCCTTTGTTTCAGGTTGCGGTAAAGGTCGGCATTCTCGAGCAACTCACGGATGCATTGATGAATCCGCCGGGCCATCGCGGGGGGGCTTTGATGCAAATCCATATTAGTTGTCAAAATGAGCACGTCGCGAAGGATTTGTTTGTGAATGGATTCGTCATCCGTGGCCATCCGGGCCGCTTCCAATGCCTGGCGCAAAAAACAGGGGATACAATCCAAAAAAGTTTTCATTGTTTCATCTTCTCAAAAAAATTGTCATTATACCCAATGGCCTTCGACATTGGCCTGCTGCATTTGGGGTAACTTGCCGGACTGGTATTCAGTGAGAGCCTGCTCTAATGTTTGGCCGGTGTTTATTTTGAAGACCGCAACGCCATTGGCGCTTAGCGCTGCCATGGCTTTGGGCCCGACATTTGAAGCAATCAAGGCATCAGCGTCGGCATCCATGATTGCCTGTGCGGCCTGAATGCCGGCGCCCTGGGCGGCTTGCAGGTTTTGGTTATTCGTTATAAATTCCCATTGTTTGACCGTGTCATCGTAAACGGCAAAAAAGGCCGTTCGTCCAAAACGGGAATCGATATTTGATTGTACGTTATTTGATTGTGAACAGATCGCGATTTTCATTTTTTTATTCTCCTGTTTGGTTCGGGTTGCCATGGCGACGTCGATGGCCTCTGCCGCCGCAACCCATGCCTCGGCCAAGTCTTGAATTTGCCATTTCGGTAACAGGGCCGCCTTCAATGCAGATAGCCTGTCCCAATACAAGGGCCGTGGCGATTTTTTTGCGGGCGGAGGCGTAAATTCGCGTTACGGTGGGTCGGGAAATCCCCATTTGGCCAGCGGCCTGTTCCTGGTCCAGTCCGATGTGGTCCAGCAGCCGGATGGTTTCAAATTCATCCAGATGCAGCGTGACCCACTCCAAGTCGCGGGCGGGAATGCCTGCGGGCTTGTAAATCACCGAAAGGGGCTGTGCGCTAATACATCTGTTTTTATGAGGTCTTGGCATACTTCTCTTTATCGTCTATTATGAACATATGTTCATAATAATTTATCGTTTTTTTGGGTGAATATCAATTAAAAAATATCAAAAATTCCTTAACTCCTTTTATTGAAGGTAGTTAAAGGTTTTAATTGTCCTGTCCTGTTGAATTCCGATGCTTGATGGGAATACGGATTTTGACTTTTGGAAGCTTTTGGTTATAATTAGCGGTACGTTTGCTAGGGGTGGTTTGGCGATGCGGCTGAACCTGAGAAAAACCCTTCGAACCTGATCAGGGAATCCGGCACAGGCCGGAGAGGCCCTGCGTAGGGAAGCGGTTATGACAAGGGGTTTTGGTTTTCGTCAATCGCTTCCATTATTGAAGCGATTTTTTAATTGGGGGGGTCAATTGACCCCTTTTGTGTTGCGAGGAAAGAAGGTCGACATTGAATCGGCATTTGGCGCAAATAAGCGAAGACTTAAATTGGGATAAAACATGTCAACACAATTAGAACTTGCCCGTGAAGGTCATATCACCGATGCGATGAAATGCGTTGCTCAGATCGAGGGCATTGATGCACAGGTCATTTGTGATGAATTAGCCGCGGGGCGGCTGGTGATTCCGGCCAATAAAATTCACCTTGCAGGGAATTTAGTGCCTGCCGCAGTCGGCAGGGCGGTGTCGGTAAAAATCAATGCCAACATCGGCTGCAGCAGTGTGCGGTCGTCACTGGACGGCGAGATTGAGAAGATGAAAGTGGCGCTGGATGCCGGCGCGGATGCGATGATGGATTTAAGCACCGGCGGAGATTTGGATGACATTCGCAAAAAGCTAATCGGCTTGTGTCCGGTAATGTTTGGAACGGTGCCGGTCTATGAGGTCATCGTCGGACGCAGCGTGGAAGAAATTGACTATACGACAATTCTGCAAATCGTTGAAAAACAGGCCAAACAGGGCGTGGACTTTTTCACAATTCACGCGGGGCTGTTACGGGAGCATCTGGATCTGTTGTCCAGCCGGGTGTGCGGCATTGTCAGTCGGGGCGGGGCGCTAATGGCTAAATGGATGGCCCATCATAATAAACAAAACCCGATGTATGAATTATTTGACGACCTGTGCGATATTATGCGCGAGTATGATGTATGTTTTTCGTTGGGGGATGGTTTGCGGCCCGGCTGTATCGCCGACGCGACCGATGCGGCTCAGATTGCTGAACTGCGGACGCTGGGCGAGTTGACACAGCGGGCACAGGAAAAAGGCTGTCAGGTAATGGTCGAAGGCCCCGGCCATGTGCCGTATAATCAGATTAAAGAAAACATGGAGATACAGCAGGAAATCTGCAACGGTGCACCGTTTTATGTTTTAGGTCCGCTGGTAACGGATATCGCGCCCGGCTATGACCATATCACCAGTGCCATTGGCGGAACCGCGGCGGCATTTTACGGCGCCTCTTTCCTGTGTTATGTAACGCCGCGTGAGCATCTGGGTCTGCCCAACGCCGACGATGTTCGACAGGGTGTCATTGCTTCGAAGATTGCTGCCCATGCTGCCGATGTCGCACGCGGATTTGGTAACGCTGCCGAACGGGACCGCCGACTCAGTGAAGCGCGGGCCAATCTGGATTGGGAAAAACATTTGGACGAAGCGATTGACAGCAAAACAGCTCGGGCGATGTATGAAGAAGCGTGCCGGCAAAGTACCATGCCCGGTCACGGCGGCGAGGATTACTGCACGATGTGCGGACGTGAATGGTGCAGCGTACGAATCAATAAAGAACTAAAAAATTCAGTCGGCAGTAAACAGTGAGCGGTGAATGAACCAGACTCAATTAAAACCGTCGGTTGTGCTGGTGGCGGATCGGACATTAAGCGCCGATTACAAGGCGCTGTTCGAGGGAATCTTTGCAACAATGCAGACCACCAAGGTACCCGAACTTGCCATGCGCCGGTTTGTGGCGCCTCCGGTTCGAACCGATTCGGGCGGGCGTGCAGTGACAATGCCTGTGGGACTGCGGCGAGTGGAGGCTTCATTGATGACGGAGATGGGGCTTTCACGTGATGAGGTGGTTTGTACAACCCCAGAGGCTATCGGGCGATTGATGGGGCCTTGGGTGAAGGTGGTGGGGTTCAGTTCCAGCGATCCGATGGGCATGGGAATGAGCAATACCACCACGACGAATTTCTGGTCGGGCGAGCTTTATACACGCTATTTCACACGTCAACAACTTGGGTTTCTATTAGCGGAGAAACAAAAGTACGGCTTTCAGGTCATCGGCGGCGGGGGCGGGGCCTGGCAATGGCCGCGTTATGGCGATGACGTTTCCCGCGATTGTTTGGATTGTGTCTATGAGGGTTATTTCGAAGATGAAGGTGTTCAACTTTTCAAAGATGCAATCGACGGCAAAGCAATCAGCGAACATATCGTTAGCAAGGCAACCGGTGCCGACGCGATATGCCCCATTCGCGGGGCGTCTATGATGGGAATTATAGAATTATCTCGCGGCTGTGGGCGGGGGTGTCGATTTTGTACGATTGCCAACAAGAAGATGGAACATCTGCCGCATGACGTGATTCTGTCGGATTTAGAAACGAATGTTTCCAACGGTATCGGGGCGGTCGTCAGCGGTTCCGAAGACTTTTTTCGTTACGGGGCAACAGGGCTGAAGCCGGACTTTGAAAAACTGCGCGAGTTATTGGTTGCGATGAAGCAAATCAAGGGCCTGTCTTTCATGCAGGTTGACCATGCCAATGTGACCAGTGTTGTTCAGATGACCGATGAGCAATTGAAAGAGATTCGTCGGCTTTTGACATGGGAGAAACAAAGCAAATATCTGTGGGTGAATATGGGGGCCGAAAGCGCCAATGGGCATCTGGTTGCACAAAGTTGCCCGGGCAAGGTAGCGCCATACCGTCCGGAGGACTGGGAAGGGCTTTTGTATGAGACTGCCGAACGGATGACGCGGAATGATTATTTCGGGGTGTACAGTCTGGTGCTGGGCCTGCCGGGTGAAACGGGCGCCGATGTGACCCGAACACTGAAATTGGTAAAATTTCTGGAGCATCAAAATGCCGTGGTCTTTCCGGTATTTTATGAACCTTATCTTGAAGAAGAGGTTAATGCGGGCATGCGGTTTACGCTGAAGACGATGCGCAGAGATCATCTGGAGTTGTATCAAACGTGTTATGAGATTAATTTCCGCAAGGTGCCGCTGCTGTTCTGGGACAATCAGCGCTGCGGCGGTGTTTCATGGGCCAAACGGGTGATTATGCGGTTATTGGGCAAAGGTGAAATAATCCAATGGCGAGGGGCGTTTAAACGGGTAGGACGGCAGATTGACGCGCGTCAGCATAGCAAGGCAGGATAATCATGGACAATGACATCAAGATAATTTCAAGAGACGAGGCCTGGTGCAGCGGAATTCCCGCCGAACGGCAGGACCGAGACCGTCTTCGTGGGATTACCGAGAGCTATGTCCTTGAGCAAAAACTCATCCCGCCCGTTTCGCTGGAAGCACTGAAGCAATCTGCCGAGGTGGTATTAAGACAGGCCGGTTTGAACGGGGACTATCTGCCGTTTACCATCGTTTTACTGAATAATGCCTTATGGCGAAACAAACTACTGAAAGTTCCCTTTGAAAAACGGCTGCTTCTTTTGCCGCAATGTCTCAGGCACAGTGCGGACTGTCCTGCCCAGATTGATACACTGGGATTGATTTGTAAACATTGCGGTCGATGTGTGATTGACCGTTTGGCACATCGGGCCGAAGCATTGGGGTATGCCGTACTGGTGGCTGAAGGGTCGCCGGTGGTGATGGCGATGATTGAATCGGGCCAGGTGCAGGCGACAGT
>JADHXS010000048.1 GCA_016782835.1 Phycisphaerae bacterium
CGGGGTCGCCGACGGCTTCCTATCTTAAAGGCGATGTTGGTGCATCACCCTCTCCGTTTTATTTTTTTCGTTTTCGCAATATCAGTCCGCCCCCTCCCAGCAACAGCATTATCACCGCTTCGGGGATGGAGGCATTAAACGTATCAGAAAATACAGATACCATTATACTTAAAAAAAGAAAAAAGTCAAGACAGATTGACGATTGCACAGATTGGCGATTGCCATAAAAGCCGAGCAATTTACGTCACCTTGCTATTAAGAGACTAAATTTATCTACATCGCACTTTTTCTGCATGCACTATCTTGCTATTCTCAAAAAAAGCAAATTTTTTTTTCTCCTTTTCTGTGCTGGGGTTAAATCAGGACGATATTTTCCGGAATAGGCAAAATCGACGCTTAGACGCATGTTCGACTGTAATACGGAGGGGGATGGTAATTGAATATTGATTAATGATTATTGGATATTGGAATTTGAGCCGCCTTTGGCGGTACACGTTACAGGAAGGAGCAAATTATGGCGCTGGATTTAAGTATTTTTCGGGACCCGTCTCTGCACGAGTCGTTTGTTCAGTGGTTGATTGAGAATCAATGGCCGGAAAGCAGCCGGCACTTCGGGCGGCTGTGGGACTATTACCAGAACGCAATGCTTGAGACCGTTTCACCTGCACAGGCGTCTATCGAGGAAAGCCGCCGCAGCTATGTCCAGGCGCAGGAGATTGGCCTGCCCGCGCGAATTACCGGACGGGTGTATGCATCGGGGGACGGCGCGGCATTCGGTCAGGATGTGGCCGATATCCAGCGTAAGGAAGTTGTGATTGAAAATGACATCGCCTGGCGGATTAACGCCATGGTGGATTTTTTGTTTGGTCAGGAGTTTCAGATCGTCAGCAAAGCCGCCGATGCGGATCGTCGCAGAGACATTGAGTCTATTCTAAAGGCTGTGTTCGATGCCAACGGCGGGGCGGTCTTCTTTCAGGACATGGCGGTGCTCGGCAGTGTGTACGGGTTTGTCGATTGTATTGTTCGCGCGGCTCCTGAGCTGTCGGAACATCTTTCTCAAGACACCTCTTTTCTCACCTCACCGATCCCCTCATCGAACACGTCGTTTGATTTCGTTTTGCGTGCGGCAGCCAAAATCGCCCTCGAACTCATCGAAGCCCCCCGGGCACTGCCCATCCTGGACGACCATGATTACAAAACGATTCGCACCTATGTGCAGCATTTCTATCAACTCAAGAACGAAGTGGCTAATGATGGCGGTTTCCTGACAAAACTGCTTAACGGCAAAAGCAGTTCTCGACAGCGGAAAACTGTTTCGGTGACCGAAATCCTCGGACCTGATGCCTGGCAGCGATATGAAGAAGATGTGCTGATCGAAGAAGGTTTCAATCCGTTGGGACGCGTGCCGGTGGTGCATATTCAGAATATGTCGCAGCCGTATTTTTACGAGGGACTCAGCGATGTGGAGCAGTTAATCAGCCTGCAGGATGAGTTGAATACACGGCTGTCCGACCGGGCCAGCCGGATTACGCTGCAGTCATTCAAAATGTACCTGGCCAAGGGCATTGAGGGCGTCGGCGACAAACCGGTCTCGCCGGGACGCATGTGGTGTACGGATAATCCGGATGCGACGATCGAGGAGTTCGGCGGTGATCGCGACAGTCCCAGCGAGAATCAGCACGTTGGGGAAGTGCGCGAGGCGATGGATAAGGTCAGCGGCGTGACGCCCGTTGTCGCGGGAGTCCTGAAAAGTAAACTGGGCAATCTGTCCAGTGCGGTCGCGCTCAAGATGACGTTTATGGGAATGCTGAGCAAGACCTATCGCAAGCAGTTGACCTACGGGCAGGGGATTCGGCAAATCGCTTCATTGGTTCTGGAAGTGCTGGACAAAGCGGGTGTTTACCCGACTTCGCCGGCCGACCGCCAGGTGGAAATTATTTTCCCCAATCCGCTGGGTGAGGCGATGAACAGTAATCCGTAAGCAGTTACCAGTTATCAGCAAAGCAATAAGCTGAAGGCTGAATAAATCAGCACCTTGACAAGTTCACAGAGACCTGTTTTTTTGTTCTCAATAAAAAAGGGACGATTTCCGACAATGAGTAAGACGTCTATGGCCGCATCCGGGACAAACGGAGCAAAAAGACGATGGAAAAAATCGGTTAATATATCTTGCCTCACTTGACATGCCACGTTTTATTTGGCAGATTTTATAGAGAGGCTTCTTATTTGGGGGTATGATGATGGGGCGTGTCAAAGGATTTTGGCAGCACGTTGAAAACGGCTGTATCTACGCCATCGAGAGCACCACCTTCGGCCAGGTGCTGGGTGGAACCGGACCGCTGGATGCGGATAATCTGCTTGATTTGGATGACTACGAGTATGGTTCGATGATTACGGTCTGGCTCAAGCAGGCATTGGCCGAAAACAAACTCCGCCGAATCAATCCATAGTAATTTTCAATGTTCGCTGATTTCAAGCAGTTGTTTTTGTATAGCTTCGAACAGTTTTTGTGCGGGCCGGTTGGGTTTGCCAGTTGCGTCAGGGGTGTGGTTCAGCAGGATAAGGATTTCCTCAGTTTTTCGGGTGACGGTCAGATAGACCGGCAATTCAGGATGCTTCCATTCCGTGACATTCATTTTTCCACTATTCGTATCATCCAGCAGGTCAGCGTCGGCGATGTCCAGCAGAGATATTTCATCACTCGTTGCGGTATAAGGTTTCAATCCTGCCTTGCCTGCAATTTTTTCCACAGCAGCCAACATATCCAGCGGGTCTACTGGTTCCGCTGGCGGTATGTTCGGGTCAGTATTCTCCATCGCCGGCGGCAACAGTGAAATAGACCTTTCGTAAGACGTCGATTCCAGACAACCGCAAAGAAATAAAATTACACCAGCAATTATCAGCAATATATGAATTTTTTTATTCATATTATTTCTCCCTCAAAAAATACGTAATGAAAGTATAGCAAGGGACAGATGTTAATCAATGAATTTTTTAGAAAGGAGCCTTTATGAGTGAAGAATCAGCAGTTACCGGCGAATCGTTAGCCGTAATCGATGAAGATCAAAGCCTGCCGGACGTCAGTGGTACCGAAAAAGAGCAAAACGAAAAGCGGGTGCCGGTGGGTGAGGCGATTCGCTATCGAAAACGGGCACAGGCGGCGGAAAAGGAGCTGAGCGAGTTGAAGGAATCGCACGAAAACCAAGACGCCGAATTGGCGCAATTGAAGGAGCAGGTACAGGGGTTGGAAAACACCGTTAAGCAAACTGTAACACCTGAACACGACAATCACAAGACGCAGGGCGTCAAGGAAACACGCACCGGCGGTGCAAGAAGCATGCTGCAGACCGCAGCCAAACAAGCCGCAGGCAGCGGCAGTCGGAGTGATGTGCAGGAATACCTGCGGCTTAGACGAAACTTCGTCTAAGAAACTCCGAATGTTAAACATCAAATGTCAAACAAATTCAAAATCTAAATTAAGGAAGGAGTAAATTATGGCGTTTAGTGGAAAAGCAACATATACGGGCGGAGCGGGTTTGCCGGAGTTGGCCGAGGATGTGTCGGATGTGATTTCGATTGTCTCGCCGTTTGAAACGCCGCTGTTGGATGTCTTAGGCGATCCGCTTCGAGCGGCTACAGGAACGCATCATGAATGGCTGGAGGATGAACTCTTGCCGAATAAGGATGCAATCGATGACTCGACCATCGCCGACCCGGAAACGGAAACACAGTTTGATGTGGCAAACGGCGAGCGGTTTCGTGTCGGCGATCAGATTCAGTGCGAAGGTGCCAAAGAACTGATGCTGGTGACGGCGGTGTCGGGCGATACGCTGACGGTGGTTCGCGAGTATGCGGGTACGACCGCTGAAGAGCTTGTTGACAGCAGTGTGATTAACATCCTCGGCAATGCAGCGCTGGAAGGCGGCGACAAGCCGACCGCACGATTTACGAATCGCAGCCGGTTTGGGAATTACACGCAAATCTTCACCGCTTCCGTCGAGGTCAGCGGAACGGATTTGGCGGCCAGTCAGATTGGCCTGGCCGATGAGATGGATTACCAAAAACAAGAGCGTCTGCGGGAGTTGCTGCGGGATTTAGAGAATACCGTCATCAACGGCGGGATGGTAAGCTCCAATCCACAGGGCAGCGATACCGTCCGACGGACGATGAAAGGCGTCCTGGCGCATCTGGCGAGCAATGTGTTTACTGTCGGCGACAGCGGATTCCCCTCCGGCACAGGGCTGGATGAGGAAAAGGTCAATTATTGTCTCCGGCGTATCTGGGAAAACAGTTGCGGCACGGTCGATACGATTGTGGTCGGCGGTTTCCAGAAGCGCAAGATTAACACATTCCTGTCGGCACTGCGGGGCTATACCGCTGCGGATACGACCTATCGCGACCGGGTGACAGCCTACGAAAGCGACTTTGGCATGTGCCGGATTGTGACAACGTGTATCCCTCAAGTGCAAAGAATCCGTTTCCGCTGGTATCGAGGGGAAATTAAAGGGTTTAATTAACCCATATCGCGCTTTTTTGCAAGTTCATAGCGATAGAAAATCCGTCTGTGGGGAGGAAGAGGAGGTTCGTTTTGAGTCGATTCTTTTCAACATTTCTCAAGTCAATTCGCAAACGGTGATAGGCATTCTGGACATCTAATATGCATTGCCTTTATGCGTATTTTAAAAAAGCATAGATTAGCATAAAAATAAAAACAAGCCCCGCTGTTAAAAACAAAACTTTATAGCAATTCAGCAAATAAATTTTCCAAATAAACCAAGGTGTTCTTTTCAGTGGGAGGGCGAATTTATCAATATAAATAGCTTTTCTGGTTTTTCGATCCTTCAATAACCTTATCTATTTCCGGTATTCTTTAAATGCCTTTTCGTATTTTTCTTTGTACGAAGAAGTGTCGAGGTCACAGGCATTTTTCAGATGCTCCAACCCTTCTTCGATATTGTCTCGATGAAGCAGAATTTCACCTTTTACAGATTCTAAAGTTGCCTTGTCCTTTTGAGACGGTAGTTCAGAGTTGTCGAGAATTTGCTGTGCTTTAATAAGGTATTCATCAGCCAAGTCCGGTTTGTCAAAAAAACATTGATTAAACAATGCCCTCATAGACCAGATAAACACCGAATCGGAGTTATATTCCAATGCTTTATTCAAGTATTCATAAGCTTGCTTGATGCTGTTTTTATTTTTTTTCATGGCAACGTACTTCTTCATGTACCAGCCAAAAATAATACCGTTGTCATCGCGATTTTTGAGATAATACCAGCAATATTTTAAATAAAACCAAACAAAGAAAATAACAAATACGCAATTAAAAATTATTTTGAAAGCAGAAGGTTGTGTATAATAATGGGTTTCGAAAAATAGGCCCCCGACTTGAATCACTCTGAAAATAATCAAAAACGCCAAGCAAAGACGAAATGTTTTGCACAGAATTCGCATCCGTTTAAGAAAGTTGGGTTTGTCCAGTCTATCATAGATAAGCCAACCTGCAAACATTGAACCAACCAAGACATACACAGTGATACCGGAGAGTATTTTTGACAGTATCAGGATAAGCTCTAAACAACGATTCATTTAAATTCTCCTGTTTCATTTTATGAACTTTCGCACTTTGTTTATTGCGAAAAATCCTCATGAAATAGCCATTACGCTCCATCGTATAATCTATGCAATGCCTGATAAAAAAATCGAACCTGCAACATTAAACTGTCTATGGGAAAATCAGCCTACAATTAGGATATTTTTATGCAACAGATTCATGGCTACAACAAACTTTATGGTACATTTTCGAATTGGGGATTTTCATCGTTCCATGTATCATTATAAAAATCAGTGAATTCTTTAAATCCCCTTAAAACTTCATCGCAACCCTGAATCTGGGCTACCAACAAGGCAACTCCTCCAGCAATCACTGCCCATTTACCCCAACCACCGGGACCACCACCATCTGGGCCGCCTGCCATATTTGTACTATATCCCGTGTCTATAGAATTGTAATAATCTTTTAGTTTTTTCGTGTCTCCCTTTCTCATAACCACGGACAATGCCATAACCGGCAAAATTGTTCTTTCTAAGGCAATACCAAAACTCAAGATATTCCAGTTCATCTGAGCCACACCGGTAGCAGCAACAGAAGTCGCAAACCCGTGTACACTATATCCTGCCATAATTGGCTCAACAAGTATCGAGGCCATTGATCTGCCTGTTGGGTCGATTCGACTTATTGGTTCATTGGCACAATATAAGTATTTGTGCAGGGTCAACGGTTCCTGTTTTCGGCCTATTACCGGATCTCGGCTCGTAAACCGCATCATCACAGGATCGTACATAGCAAAAACTGTATTTGACAATAAAGTAATGATAATAACATTCCATACCAAAGCTTTTCTGAAATTTTGTTTTTTCATAAGCATAGTCCCTTCCTTTTAATTTTTTCTATGGGTTATGTTTTGCCGTGTGGGTCGATTAAACATTTCCGATTTCGGATAGCGATACACCCACGCATTTTTCAAGTCCTTTTCATCCATTGTTGGACAAACTGTGTATTTAACGCTTGTTCCTATTGATTCAAAATCTTTCTTTGCCAACTTTTCAAGTTCCCGGTCAACCGTTGCCGCCAAATTCAAAAGGTGTTCCATTGTACCGGGCATTAGGCTGTACCCTTGAGCATAAGCGAGTTGGGCTTGAACGGGCTTTTTAGCCGCTGTTAAGATGTCGCCGCGAAAATGAAGAAATGCTGCTAATTCACCTTCAGGGCTTAGCGATTTCAAGTAATATCCATGAATTTCGTCTAATTCATTTAATTTTCTCGGCCAGTTGCGATAATGTTCATCAGGCAATGTATCTGTACCTTCACATGATACTTCCATATTAAACCGGTCTTCTTTGGCCGGATTTTCCCATCGGATAAAGAAATGTTCCGCAGAGGGTACGAGTTTTAGAGGGTATCCGAGCCGGCGTCCAACGGCTATACATAAAACAGGAAGGTTTGTACAACTGCCATGATTTCCACCACCAAGCGGCCCGTGAATAAACACTTCTCTGCTGTCTGCGAAATTTGGATTGGTCATATTCATCAGATTGTAAGAAATGCCCATATCTTCCTTGAGCATCAGGACGAGATTGACCATTTTGAAAAAATTTACTGAATTGTCATATTTCGCCGGATTATTAAAATAGGAAGGTAATCGAGCTTCGGTGTCTTTTCTGATGAATTCTGCCCATTCGTCCAGTGTTGCAAGGCATTTTTCGATGTCTAAATCCTCGGAACCGGCGAGTCCCTTGGCACAAATTAAATTCATTAAGCCGATATCGACCTTAGCCAACTTTTCTTCGGGCATATTTAGGAGCTGGTCAATGGTTTGCGGGCCGGATGCGGTTTGAGAGGCACCGCTTCCCAACAGGAGAAACAGTCCGCCACAGAGAATGCACCCCGCAACGAATGCACAAATAACTGGAATGGCTACCTTCGAAGAAGTTTTAACTCCTTCTTTTGCCTTTTGAACTTGTTTTGACCTCCTTTTGGCCACTTTAATCCCTTAAAATCCTTATTAAGAAGCTCTATAATCGGTATTATAGCGACGTGCCGATAATTGTCAAAAAATAAAGTTCGCGGAAATATATATTCCGTGTAGACATAAGACCTTTTCCGGAAAGGTCTTATGGTTATATCTCTGAGTTTTTTCAGTATTTTCAAAAAACTTTTCAAAATAAATCCGCAACTTCCGGATTTGTGGATGATATACCTGGTCAGGGTTATCTAATGTAGATAATATAGCCTGCGGACAATTCTTTTTAACTCCTTTTGAAAGGGAAAACATGACAAAGAAAATCTGGTATTGGGACCGTGAATCGTATCAGGAGTACCGAAAACGGATGGACAAGGCGTATTTAAATCTTTACGTCCAAGTCAAACCGGACGGTACGGTTTCAGAATCACCGTGCAGGGATATTGAGGAAGACCCGGTCCCGGAATATCCGCTCAACACCAGCATGGCGGCCTGCGAATTAAGACGTCGCGGCATTGATTGCAGCGCCAAGCAACTGGCCTATATGGCTGCGAAGGAAATTGTCAAACCGGAAGGTGATGGCAGTCGCGAGAGAGAGTTCCTGTGGTCGGCAGAACTGATTGATCAGGTTGCCGAAATTTTCGGCGATGAAGAGTCGTTGACGCCTTATGGCCAGATGTGCTTGGCAATGAACCTTAATTTCGGCCAGATGCAGCATGCGTTCTTAACCGCCTGTGAAAAAATTGGCCGAAACGCCTTTTTGTGCACTGACATCACTCAACTTAAAATGGTAATTCACCCCACCAAGAATGTTGGGGATGAATATGCAACCGTGGAGTTTTTTCCGCCTGATGCCGAGGTATAATTATGGCGGAAAAAATGACTCTCACCGAGTTGGCTGCACATCCAACAATCAAGGATACCATCAAACGTTTCGCACTAAGATTGATGCGTGATCAGGATTTGCGAAATGTCGAGTACGACCCGGACCATGACGAATTTGCACAAATGGTGCCGGGGGATATTTTCGATATTGCTCATGGTAAAGGTTGGAAGAATGACGACGAGCCCAACAATCCGATTATCGAACACGAAAATCCGATTGCTTGGGGATATAAGGTTATCGAAAACCTTTATAAGCAGTATCGCAAGTGCATATTCACACGTGGTAAATACCCTGTTTATGATGGCAGCAAGGTCGTTGAATTAAGGTCTTTCGAGTCGGTCCATGATCTTCTTGAAGAGGAAATCCCTCGAAAGGAACAGAAATTTGTACCCAGTGGGGTTATGTATGTGCAGGAACTCCGCGATTTTTTGAAACTACAGGGAATGGATGTTCTTGCCACAGAAATCGCGGTCTTGATATATCGCGGGTACAAACGGTCTGATGTCGCCAGAGAATTGGGTATCAAGGTCAACGAGTATGAAAACGCCAAAAAGCGATTACAAAAAGATTGGCTAAGAGATTTCATTAAGGAACTTGAAAAGAAAAGGAGGGATATTGAAGAAAAACTATTTTAGTGAAATTGTCACCCTTCCCCCTCAACCCGTTAACACAATTACTGCAAGCCGTAAACTACCAACCCTCGAAATCGTCGCCTATACAGGCGGTTTTATGAATGTCCCCGGATGGGGACCGCTCTGTATCGACCTCAATGGTCTCGAAGCCGGACAGGTCGCCGTTCTAGCCGACCACGATTCGAACCGTTCCGGGGTTGTTGGGCATGGCTTAGCGACGGTCGAGGGAAACCGGTTGGTTGTTCGGGGACAGATTAGTGCCGATGGCGAAGCTGCTCATCAGGTGGTTTCCGCTGCAAAAAACGGGTTTCCGTGGCAGGCATCGGTTGGGTTGCAGGTGATTCAATCCAAACGCCTGCGGGCCGGGGACACCATCGAATTGAATGGTCGTCATTTGACCGTTCCGGATGGTGGATCAATCTTAGTGGTCAAAGGTAAACTTCGGGAAGTCAGTATTACAGCATTGGGTTGTGATGCTGATACAAGCGTAAACATTGCTGCAATGAAAAAAGGAGTCAATTCTATGGAAACGACAGTTGAAACAAAAGACGTACAAACCGCTGATGATATTCAGGTTGAGGCAAAACGTATCGCCGACATTAACGCTATTTGCGGTGATAAATATGAGGACATCCGCGCCAAGGCCATTATTGAGGGATGGGATGAAGAACGGACCCGCCTGACGGTACTGGAGGCACTGCGCGCATCGCGACCGAAAGCACCCGCTGTGCATTTCCAGCGGCAGTATGCGCCCAATGAAACCATCATCGAGGCGGCATTGCTCAATCTCATGGGCATGACGTCCGTCGGCGAGAAAACCCTCGGTGCATTCACGATGGAACAAGCCGACCGCATGGGTTCAACCAATATGATTGACCTGTGTCGGGCAGCCTTGAATGCCGATGGTCACGTTCTACCCAACAACCGGATGGAACTGGTCCGGGCGGCATTGAGCACCTATTCCCTGCCGACCGCACTGGGTAATGTGGCCAACAAGGTCATGCTGGATGCGTATAAGGAAACCCCGGCCACATGGCGGTCATTCTGTGCCGTTCGCAGTGTCGGTGACTTCAAAACCCAAACGGCAGTACGGCCGACGTTTACGGGTCAATTGCAGCGGGTGCCCAAGGGTGGTGAACTCAAACATGGCAGCGTCGAGGAATGGACGGTCGAATATGCCATCGACACCTTCGGCAAGATGTTGAGTATCGACCGCCGGGATATTATTAACGACGATTTGAGCTTGTTCAGCGATACCGCAGCATCCTTGGGTCGGGCGGCCATGCGGAAAATCAGCGACCTCGTGTATGAAGTGCTGCTGGCCAACGAAGGCGGATTCTTCTCGTCCGGCAACAACAATTACATCGACGGTGCCGCCAGTGCATTAAGCGTCGACAGCTTGTCGAATATGATTACCCTGCTCCGCACCCAGCGGGACGCCGAAGGTAATGACCTTGACCTGAAACCTGCGGTCCTGCTGGTCGGTCCGGAACTGGAAACGACTGCCCGGGCACTGCTGGAAAGCGAGTTTATTCAGGCGCAGGTCGATGGCCCCACGGGTAATTCCCTGCGACGGGCGGTCCGGTTGGAGGTTGAGCCGCGATTGAGCAATACCGTCAAGTTCGGCAGTACCGCATCGAGCCATCACTGGTTCTTGTTTGCATCGCCGGGTGATGCGGCACAGATTGTCGCATTCCTGAACGGCAAGCAGAACCCGACCACTGAGTTCTTCGGGCTGGATCAGGATGTCAACCGTCTGGCCGTATCATGGCGTGTGTACCATGACTTCGGCACATCGATGTGCGATCCACGTGCTGCAGTTCGAAGCAAAGGTCAATAATTTAGACCGTTAATCGGGAAGGTGGGTGTGTCTGCGTCATCCTCCTGAACCCACCTTCCCATTTTTTTTCACTTCTAATCTCACTCTCCATTGGAGTTTTTCATGGTAGCAATTACCGAATCAAAGGTCGGTAAATTCAAATTTACTGTCCAAGCATCTAAAGAAGCAATCCCGAAGGCACACGACCGTGTTGAGGCTATTGCAAACTGGTTATTGAAGCAATGGCAAAATCGCAACAACGAAACGAAGGAGCAGTCATGAACATCTTGAAAGAATATAGCTGCAACCATGCTGATGGCAGCCCAAGACTTGCATATTTCCAATTGGACACGTCGGGCATGTATTACGCCATCTATGGTGACGATGAATGTGCGATGCCAGTTCTCGGATGGGGCATCGATGGTGACCATGCGTCTCATATAACACCGCTGGTACTCCATTCCGAGTTTGGTTTGGTGCCTGCATGGGCCTTTTCGATTCGCGGCAACTATTTTAAGGGTGTTATCACAAGGAGCGGTCAGTGACCTCCATCCAGCAAAAACTCAACGAAGCATTAAAAAAGCAGGGATTCAAACCGAAGTTCCAGAAACCTCCGGAATCAGCGGCCATTGAGGGTGAGATTATTACCATCGTGCTGTCCGATGTCGAAGGCAAGGAAATCCAATGGTTCTGGCCCAACCGCATCCCGTCCGGCATGTTGTCGCTGCTGGTGGGCAATCCGGGTGTCGGCAAATCATTCCTGACCATGTATATCTGCTCGCGGGTGTCCACGGGCGAAGATTGGCCGGATGCCGAGAACGCCATGGAACCGGGGTCGGTCCTGTTGTTCAGTGATGAGGAATCATTGGAGTATGCCATCAAACCGCGTCTGGACGCCCACCAAGCCGACTGCAGAAAGATATTTGCCGTCCCGCACATCAAAAAAGAAGATGGCAATCCGGATTCGTTCACCATCGACGAGCATATTCAACTGCTGCGGGAACATCTGGAAAAGATGCCCGATTGCCGCCTCATTATCTTTGACCCCATTACAGCGTATCTGGGGGCGGTCAATGCCAACAATAATGCCGAGGTTCGGGGTGCACTCATCGGTTTGCAATCGCTGGCACAGGAAAAGAATGTGACCATTTTGGGGATTAATCACTTTTCCAAAAAGGCGGAACTGGATGCTATCCATCGTATCTTGGGGTCCACTGGGTTTGTCGCGGCTGCACGTGCGGTCTGGGCGGTCATACAGGAAAGCTATCGGGATGACTTTGAAGGTGAGCCAGGCCGCTTGCTTATCCCCGTTAAGAGCAATTACAGCATTGCACCCACCGCATTGAAGTTTCAGATTGTCGATAGTCAGATTGTATTCGAAGATGGCCAGCATCAAATCAACATCGATGCGCTTTTGCAGAACGCGAAAAAGAAAGGCGGCAGGCAATCCAATAAGAAGGATGCCATTGCTACGTGGCTGAAAGAACGGGTTGGTGATGAACCCGTGTTGGCCGATGACCTTCAAGCGGAAGCGGAAGGGAAGGGGTTTGCTTGGAGTTATGTCCAGAAGGTGGCCACTGAAATCGGTATTGTTAAAACCAAGTCCGCCGGGCACGATGGAAAGTCGGTGTGGAACAGGGCCGACGACAACATATCCAATATACCCTAAGAGAGTATTATTATAAGTTGTATAAGTAGGATAAGTAGAAGATCCTCAACTTATACAAGTTATCCTACTTATACACTTCTACCCCATGGGGCATGTTTGTATATCCTGCGTTTTTATGCCAGTGCGAATGGTTCCTTCGCCTGCAATTCAAGACGTGACTGCACGGGAACGCGTCGCAGACCTATACAGACGTTGTTTCAGGTGGCAGATAATTATCCGTAACGCGAAAGGTCCAATGTTAACAAAAGAACTCCTGCTTCAGATGTCATGGCAATGCTATGGCGACCAACGTGGCTGCTACCGCAGGCAGTGCGGCCGCTGCGGAAAGCGGTTTTTTGTGTCCCGGCCGGACGCAAAATACTGCCGAAATGCTTGCCGACAATGGGCCTACCGAAAACGCCGGAAAATGCCCCAAATGGCGGCTAAAATAGTGCAAATACATCGGCAATCTGGCGGTAATTAACTGGATAATTACGCAGTATTAAGCGTACATGGTGTCCATGTAAACTCCGTAATATTAACGACTTAGAAAGGAAAAGAACATGGAAAACCAAGACGTAAAAACGGCCTACGAAAACGCCAAAAGCGACATCGCCAATCTGCTCGGGTGGTTTGAATGCGAACTGCAAAAAGAGCCGGAAATCATCCAATGGCCACGGGTCGGAACGCTCAACCACGTCCGGCAAAACCTGATTGAAACATTGAGTTTCTTGAGCGGTTTTGAAACCCGCGAAATCGAAAACTCACTCGAAGAGTCCAGAATGTAGAAAGGAGCACGACCATGAAAATTACCAAAATCGAATTAGCCGGAAAAATGAACGACAGCGGAATGCCTGACTTTTTCGCAACCATTCATCGGGTGCCGGGCAATGACTACATGACCGTGACCATCATCGGTCCGGACGGCGAGCGGGAACATGTTGTTGAGGTCGATTGCCCGGAAGATGTATTTTCGATGGCCCAGTGCCTTCAGTACCACCTCGATGGCTGCAAAGGGACCAATTCGATGGTCCACGACTATTATCGCATCCTTGAGCATTTTACGGATTAGGAGGAACCAACCATGGCCACTAAAAAACGAATCAAGGCGGTCGGGTACGCCCGACGAAGTACCGACATGCAGGAGCGGTCCATTCCCGATCAAAAAGCGTATGTTGAAAAATGGGCCGCAGAGAATGGCTACCGCATCCTGCGATGGTACATCGACGATGCCATCAGCGGAACAAGCACCAAGGGTCGGGTGGCATTTGAACAGTTGATTGCCGCCGCGGAAAACGGCAAGGATTTCGACACCATCCTCTGTTACGACATCAGCCGTTTTTCCCGTGGCGGCACGAATGAAACCGGATACTACCTGCATCGGCTTCAACTGGTGGGTGTGGATGCCATTTTTCCTGCCGACGGCATTACCGAAGGCGACGAAGGTGAACTGCTGCAGGGTGTGAAATCATGGCAAGCGAAGCAGTACACGGTCAAGTTGTCCAAGGACGTAATTCGCGGACAAATCTCCTATGTCATGAAACAAAACAGCACTCCGGGCGGTCTGCCACCATACGGATATGACAGGCAGCACTTAACATCCGATGGAAAAATACTTAGAACTTTCCGATGTCTGTCCGATGGCCGCAGAGAAGAATACGGACCGGATGGTAAAATGATCCGTATATTGGAAAGTAACGATATGGTTCGCAAGGCCAAAAGCGATATTGTTCGGCTCGTTCCATCTACGCCGGACCGGGTAAGAACTGTCAAACGTATTTTTCAACTCGCTGTTCGGGGATATGGCAGCCAACATATATCGGCTCGGTTAAACGAGGATGGCATTCCAAGCTTCAAAGGCAACACGTGGACCTCAAACCAAGTTCGCAATATGCTACGAAATCCGGCTTATCGAGGTGCAATTGCATGGAATAAACGGACAACTGGGAAAATTAATGGCGTAGATGGCAATGGAAATTTACGCCCCAAAAAACGTCAATACCAACAAGCTAACGATAAAAGTGATTGGTATGTTGTAGAAAATGTACACGAGCCGCTTGTGTCGACCGAGGATTTTGAAAAAGTTCAGCATTTAATCGATAAACGTCGTCTCGCGGGTGGCGCAGGCAAAACCACGGGGCGGGTATTGTTGGCAGGACTGGTGAAGTGTTCCCGCTGTGGCTATGCCTACCTCAAGAAACATAGCACCTATAAATACAAAGGAGAGTGTAGGCGACGTTATTATTATACGGATGGTGGAAATGTAAAAGGGGGGAAATCGGTCTGTAAACCTATCAGTATCCGAATGGAAATGTTGGACATGTGGGTAATGAAGCAAATTAAACATGTTCTCTTGGGCGACCACGATACTGTCAAACAGGGGATTGATGCGTTTGTAAAACAGGTTTCAGTAAGCCGGGAAATGTCCGACGACATAAAAAGCATGAAGAAGGAACTGGATGCGATTAACCGTCGCATAAAAGCGACTATTGCGATGCTGGCCGACCCGGCATTCGATGGTTTGGATGAATTGAAAAGTACATTGATGGAAATGAAATCACGTCGAGATGGCCTCCAGAAAAAACTCGAAAGCTCAGATAGGAAAAATGTCGTTACCTTCCGTGAATCCGAATTGCGGAAGTGGGCGACCGAACAGCTTCTACAGATAGAAGAATTTGTTGTGAAACCTACGCCAACCATTGAAGCAAGGAATCTCGTTAGTGCTTATGTCGACCGAATTGAACTCGATACATTTACGAGGGAGGGCGTATTATATCTCGCAAAAGATGCATACGAATGCTTTAAAAATAGTTTTTGCAGTTGGGGTAATCACGGAACAACGCGATGGATGCCCCAGGATGCGGTCTTGCTGCTGGATTCGTCGCGTGTAAAAGTCCTCCCGTTAAGCGGGCGAAGTTTCCACTTCAAACCGCTGGCAAGCGGAGGCGACTATGAATGCGGCGAACTCATCGGTGAATACACGCTGGAACTGCGCAACCAAGCAGCCCACGGTGTCATCCGCGGATTAGCGACGAGTTAAGATTGTTATTTTGTGGGGTGGGTCAATTCCGTGTGGGCATGGCCCACCCTAACATTACTTATTTTTTTCTTCCAGGGCGTCGATACGTTTGATTACCTTTCGCAAGACGACATAGAGCAATCCCATTGCCATCATCAGCAGCAAGATAGCCAGATAGCCTAGTGAGAGCGGTTGTTCTTGCGACAGCAAAATGATGGGCGTTGCGATCACAAACGCACACAGGATACCAATCATGAAAATCATTGCGGTCAAGGGGTTTTGTTTCTTTTCCATTGTAGTGTCCTTTCCTTCCATGAAAAAATTTAAATTACGCCCTTATCATAAGTCAATAGGGTAAATGTGTCAAAGATAATATTTATCAGAAAAGGAGATTTTTATGAATGCATTTTCGAATGACGTAGATTTGATGAAGTTTGAGCCGAATGTGTTTGGTTTGTGGTTTCTGTCGTCTCAGGTGTTATGCGGCGGCGACAACGGCATTGTTGCGGGGACACAGTTTACCGCATCAGGTGTGGACTTTATCGCTTCAGGTGTCCAGCCCGGCCAAGTCATCTGGCTTCAAAGCAGCGACGATGCAATCAAAGGAGCGTTTGAGATTGTCGAAATTCTCGATGCGGGACATTTGACGGTATCGGTGGTTCGCACCAGCGATGAGCAGGCGGCGATTCCGATTGGTTCGACATCGGGACTTGTCTGGCGGATTGTCAGTTACGCGGCGCAGGGTTATGAAGTGCTATGGCGGATTTCGCAGCGGCTGGGTCTGTCGCCGGGGTGTTCGGCGGCCGACTATGATGTTGACGACATCGTCAATGCCGAGTCACTTCGACAAGCGTCCGTTTTTGGCATTCTGATGATGATTTTCGGAGCACTCTACGAGGGACTGGACGGACAGGCTGTGTTGAATGAAAAGGCCGAGCATTATCAATGGCAGTTTGATACGGCGATCCAGCGGGTACACGTAAAAGTCGACACTGACGGCGACGGCGATGCGGAACGAACCGTTCAACCCGGAGTGATTTGCCTTGTCAGGAGATAAAAAATCAAAATGTAAAATGCAAAATTGCGGCCGCGGCTGTCGCCGCACTGTTTTACAGGAGGTGTTTATGGAACGAAAATCGTGGCGCCTGGAACGACGGATCAGTGTGTCCGTGCTGGTGCAGTTATTAACGCTGGCCGGGTTGATTGTGGGAAGTTGGGTCAACCTGCAGCGGCAGTTGGATATTGTTTCGCACGATGTTAAACAGTTATTGGTAACGCAGGAAAAGTTTTGCGATAAGCTGGACACCGTTCAGGAAAAAACCATTGCCCACGAATACCGTTTGCAAACAATAGAGCAAAAAAAGTGAAACCGCGGATTGCGCGAATTTTCACGGATTTTTTTCAGACAGGATTTACAGGTTCTTCGGATTCATCCTCTTCGGCGGCCCATTTTAATGCTTTTTCGTATTGATCTTTTCGGAAAGGTCTTGGATCGAGATCGTAAGCGGTTTTAAAATGTGTGATGGCTTGTTCATTATTATCTCTGTTTTGCAAGATATAGCCAGTGTAATGTTCAAAAACAGCTTGGTCTTTTGGGTTTATCTGTGAGGATGAGTTAAGGACATCTTTTGCTCTGACGAGATGTTCATCGGCTTTGTCCGAATTTTTAAGAAATACCTCGCAAAAGGAGGCTTTTATTCCCCATATGGCAATAGACTCCGGTTGCATTTTAGATGCTTTTTCCAGTAATTCATAAGCTGCCTCAAAATCTCTTTTTTTGGCCAGCTTAAGATGTTTTTGTAAGTACCAGCCGGCAAGAATACTGTTATCGTCATGGCTTTTGAGATAAAACCGGCAGTATTTAATACTACAGCGCCATAACGGCTCAAGAAATTGAATAAGTTTTGTCGATAAGTCTTGTAAATGACATTATTTGGAGGCTTATCGGCATGGATGCAAAAGAAATCAAAAACATCGGCAAAAAACTGAATACATTTTTG
>JADHXS010000049.1 GCA_016782835.1 Phycisphaerae bacterium
CGCAGGGCATTGATGCGGTATTATATGGCAACATCCCCGGCGGCGGCATGAGCCGGAGTGCCTCACTGAGTCTGAACCTGATACTTTCAATACTGGATGCAAACGGCATTGTCGAAGATAATTCGATGAAGGTTGTTGATTTGGCGCAAATGGTTGAAAATGATTATATTGGTTCGCCTTGCGGTAAATTGGACCAGATTATGATACTATTTGCCAAAGAAGGCAAAGGGACGCACTACAAGCCCGCGGATCGCTCGATCAGCTATGTCCCGCTGGGTGACGGCGCAAAGGATTTCCGGATAGTTGTCATGGATACCGGCACGGTTCGTCCGGGTCTGGAAAAATCGACATATAAAATCCGACGCGGTGAGTGTGAGGAAATGGCAGCTAAGGCCAAAGACGCGGGATTTGGCATTTCCTGCCTTGCCGATATTAAGGACGAAGCATTGTATGAAAAAATCAAAGCACATTTCGCAAAGGATTTCCCGCATCTGGTTAACCGTATGACCTATATCTATAAAGCCCAGAAACGTTTCTATGAGATGATGGAGGCGTGGAAGGGCGGTGATATCGAAACCGTCGGTACTATCTTCCGGCTGGATGGGATTGGTCTGCGGGATGAATACGTGATTTCCGGTCCCGAACTGGAAAGCATGTGTGACATTGTTCGTACGGTTCCGGGTGTACTCGGCGAGCGGATGCTGGGCGGCGGTGACAAAGGTGCCGCGGGCTGTCTGGTTTTGGCTCAGGCGGCGGATGATGTAAAAAAGGCCGTCGATACCGCTTATCCGAGAAGCCGCCCTGATTTTGCGGATAAGTATGCCGTTCACACCTGCAAGGTGGTGGATGGAATTGTACTTTTCGAGGATGTGCTTTAAAAATTTGAGCCCCTGTCAATAGATGCATCAAAGGCGACCGGCAACGGCCGCTTTTTTTATTCCTGCAAAAAACTCCATTTGGCCCTGTTGACGGATTCGAGAAAAGCGTTTTCATCGGAGAAATAAACCTCTGTCCCCGATGTAATAACCGATAGAAAGGGAAAAGATGGAGGAAAAAAGCACAATTCCTGCCATCCAGAGGTAAAAACAAGCATTTTCTTTTTTCAGCATAGACAACCTCCTTGTATTATAAAAGAGTGATTAAAGCGTAAATAGTCTCAGGAATCGAGAAAAAAATAAAGTACAAATATGTAGACACTTGTATTATTCATACATTTTTGTTATAACTCTAAATGAATACAATTTTGTGAAATCTATTCGAGTAAGGAAATGTAGAAATGGCGAAGAAATTGGCAAAAGAAGTGAGTTTGCTGTCGGATGTGGCAAAAGCATTTGCAGAATCTCTGGATTTGGAAGAAACGCTGCAGTTAATCTTAAAAGCGCTCGAAACACACGTCAAGCTTGAGCGGGGAGCGATTACCCTGCTGGATTCCGAGAGCGAGATGATTACGATTAAAGTTGCCCATGGATTGAGCGAAGAGTCCAAAAAGCAGGTGACATACAAGGTTGGCGAGGGAATTACCGGGCTTGTTGTGCAAACCGGAAAAGAAGTTGTTGTGCCGGACATTAGCAAAGACCCGCGTTTTCTTGCGAAAACCGGCGAGCGCAAGCGTTCCAAGGGACAAAAAATCGCATTTTTCTGCGTGCCTATTAAATTAGAGGGGCATGCGATCGGGGCGATTAGTGTTGATCGCAAAGTTCGTCCTGCGGATGATTTTGATGCCCATGTCAGGCTGTTAGAGGTGCTTGCTACCATGGTGGCGCAGGCAGTCAAACTGAATAAGCTTGTTGAGTCGGATCGCAGAGAATTACGGAATGAAAATGCCCGCTTGCTGCGCGAGTTAAAAACAAAATTTAATATTCATAATATGGTTGGGACCAGCAACACAATGCTTGAGGTTTACCGGTTAATTGAGCAGGTGGCAAATAGCAACGCAACCGTTCTGATACGGGGTGAAAGCGGGACCGGAAAAGACTTGATTGCCCATGCAATCCATTACAACAGTCTTCGTTCCGACAAGCCTTTTATTAAAATTAATTGTACGGCACTTCCTGAAAACTTGCTCGAAAGCGAGCTTTTTGGCCATGAAAAGGGGGCTTTTACCGGTGCGGTGGAGCGAAAACCGGGGCGGTTCGAACTGGCCCATGGCGGCACAATTTTTCTGGATGAGATTGGCGATTTTTCGCTTAATCTCCAAGTGAAACTACTGCGTGTCATACAGTTTAAGGAATTTGAGCGTGTTGGCGGCTATGAAACAATTAAGTCGAATGTACGTATTGTCGTTGCAACGAATAAAAATCTGGAAGAGGAAATCAAAAACGGCTTGTTCAGAGAGGATCTGTACTATCGTATTAATGTGTTCCCGATTTACATTCCACCCCTGCGAGATCGAAAGAACGATGTGATGCTTCTGGCGGATTATTTTCTTGAAAAGTACGCAAAAGAAAATCATAAAAACATTAATCGGATATCAACGCCGGCGATCGAAATGTTGACGAGTTATCACTGGCCCGGCAATGTTCGTGAACTTGAAAATTGCGTCGAAAGAGCTGTTTTGCTTTGCGACGAAGATGTACTTCGTTCAGATCATTTACCGCCTTCCCTGCAGATCGCTAAGAAATCGATCGAGGCTGATACACTAACGCTGCCTGAGAGAGTTGAATATCTTGAACGGGAAATGATCGTCGATGCATTAAAGAAAACGCAGGGATGCCAGCGTCGTGCTGCCGTAGATCTGGGGCTGACAGAGCGAATATTGGGGTATAAAATCAAAAAATACAATGTCCTTAAGAAATGAGAATGTGCTACGAAATTGTAGCATACGATGAGGGAATGTACAAAAATGTACATTCCTTTTTTTGTTACGTATTCTGGCCAAAGACTCCTAAAGACTTTACTTGAAACGACTTAAGTTTATTCTGGCGAACTGAATGTTCGTTTGGCACACCCGTTGCTTCTATTTCCACCGTGGGCTTTTAAATGTAATTCGGGCCTGGTTATCAGAAAGCTTTAAAAAATGTCGTAATCAAAGGAAATGAAAGAAAACGTTTAGGGAGTCAAGCATGAAAAGGTCAGTTTTAGGTTTGTTGGTTGTTGTTGCGGCAATGAGCGTAAACGTAACCTCTTTTGCCATGGATGGTATTGGTGTCGATGTCAGTGCCGATTTCTACAATAAGTATGTCTGGCGCGGTCAGGTTCTCAATGATGATTACGCTTTTCAGCCGGGGATTAACATAACGTTTGATAAGTTTACCGCCGGAATATGGGGAAGTTTGGATATGACTGACTATGGCGATAACAGCGGCGAGTTTACCGAGATCGATTATTCGCTGGATTATACAAAAGCCATTCTGGAAAGCGTTGATCTGAGCGTGGGCGTCATTCATTACTACTTCCCCAGCGGCGAAGATACAACCGAAGTTTATTGGGGATTTGCTTTTGATCTGCCCTTGTCTCCGTCTGTGACAGTTTATCATGATGTGGACGATGTTAAGGGGACCTATGTATCTGTTGGTGTCGGACACAGCATTGAAAAAATCGCCGAGTTATGCCCGGAAACACCTATCGGAATGGAAATCAGTGCCAGTTTAGGGTGGGGCAGTGAATCCTACAATAAGACGTATTGGAATAATGTCGTTCAGGTTGATGAGAGCGCATTGAATGATTTAGCGGTTAGTGTGGCGTTTCCCGTGGTGTTAGGAAACTGGACAGTTACTCCCAGTTTCAATTATGTGACATTGATGGACAGCGAAGTAAGAAAGTCAGATGCTTATAACGGTACCTCCAGCGATTACTTCTTTACCGGAATCAGTTTGTCAACCAGTTTTTAAAAAAAGAACCCAATGTTAATGTGATTTGCGAGGATAGAACAATGAATGGTGGTTTAAGAAAAATGTCAGGAAAAACTTTAATTGTCTCATTGTTGTTTATTTTACTGACAAGCGGTATTGCGACCGCAGAAGAGGCAGCAGCCGTTGACCCTGTTACGGCCGCGATTGAGGCGGCCAAGGAAGAAATGCAAACCAATATCAATATCGTCTGGACCTGTGTGGGGGCATTTCTGGTCTTCTTTATGCAGGCCGGATTTGCGATGGTTGAGGCTGGTTTTACCCGTGCCAAAAATGCCGTGAACATCCTGATGAAAAACCTGATGGACTTTTCTGTCGGAACTTTGGCATTCTTTTTGGTTGGCTTCGGTTTGATGTTTGGTGCAACGAATGGGTTTTGCGGTACTACACTTTTCGGCCTGTCAGGTGTTGAAACAGGAACCGGCTGGAACTGGACGTTTCTGATTTTCCAGACGGTATTTGCGGCCACGGCTGCGACGATTGTTTCCGGTGCCATGGCGGAACGGACGAAATTTGTCAGCTACCTGATATACAGCTTCTTCATCAGTCTGTTTATCTACCCGATCTTCGGTTCGTGGGCATGGGGCGGTTTGCTGGATGGCGGCGGCTGGCTTGAAAAGATGGGCTTTTTGGATTTTGCCGGTTCGACGGTTGTCCACTCTGTCGGCGGCTGGCTGGCTTTGGCGGGTGCTATTATTCTCGGCCCTCGTATCGGAAAATACGGTCCCGACGGAAACCCCAAAGCCATCATGGGTCACAATCTTCCGCTGGCGGCTCTGGGTGTATTCATTCTGTGGTTCGGCTGGTTTGGGTTTAACCCGGGCAGTACGACAACGGGAGATGCTTCGATTGGTTATATCGCGGTAACCACCAATTTGGCTGCTGCTGCCGGTGCGGTTGTCGCAATGGTTGTTGCCTGGGTTGTTATCGGCAAACCGGATGCCTCAATGGCGTTAAACGGTGCGTTGGCGGGTCTTGTGGCAATTACCGCGCCCTGTGACGGGGTTTCACCTATGGGGGCCATCGTCATTGGTGCAATCGCTGGCGCCTTGGTTGTTTTCAGTGTTATCTTTATCGATCGTGTCCTCAAAGTGGACGACCCTGTTGGTGCGGTCAGTGTACATGGTGTCTGCGGTCTGTGGGGAACGTTATCGTGCGGTCTGTTCAACATGGAATCCGGCTTGTTCTACGGCGGTGGAATAAAACAGCTTTTGGTACAGGCAACGGGTGCCGGGACGGCGTTTGTGTGGGCGTTCGGTATTGGTATTGTTCTCTTCTGGACTCTCAGCAAAACGGTTGGCCTGCGTGTAACCGCCGAGGAAGAACTAAAGGGTCTGGATATTGGCGAACATGGTATGGAAGCGTATGCTGGATTCCAAATCTTCAGTTCTATGTAATGTAGAAGAACCGTTAAACAGGAGAAATGAATTATGAAATTGATAATAGCGTATATTCAGCCGCATAAACTGGAAGATGTCAAACAAGCCTTGGCAAAGGCTGACGTCGGGAAAATGTCCGTTACGAATTCGCTTGGCTGCGGTGCTCAGAAAGGTTATCACGAAAGTTATCGCGGTGTTGAGTTTGATGTTAACCTGCTCAAAAAAGTCCGTCTTGAAATTGGCGTGAACCAGGACTTCGTTCAAAAAACGATTGATACCATTATCTCGGCCGCACGTACCGGAGAAATCGGAGATGGTAAGATTTTCGTTGTAAATCTGGAAGAGTGCATCCGGATTCGTACCGGTGAAAAAGGCAATGCCGCGATTGGTTAATTGCTCGAATTGAGTTGCTCTTTGTCAATGTGGAAATACCAAAAAACTACAAATATGTAGTTTCTATGTACGGAGAATACGAATTTGTTGACTATACAGCGTATACCTGTTACAGAAGTGGAACACTTAAGTTGTTTTTTTGAAATGCTTTATGAAGACGTTCCAAAATTGTAGCAACTTGGTATGGTTCTTGCAAATGTCTTTCCAAAAGCTTTGCAGTGTTTGTAAAGCAATACGATAGATCTTTATCCAATGTAAGGAGAGCGTTTGTGAAAGGACGAAATGCAAGACCGGTCAAATTCAGTTGGTTTATCGGAACGATGACTTTGTGTTTCCTTTTGGGGACGACGGGCTATGCTTTTGCTGAGGAAGAAACAATTTCCATTGCCGATTTAAAACAAGGTTTAGATACCGTTTGGATCCTGATTGCGGCGTTTTTGGTGTTCTTCATGCAAGCCGGCTTCGGCATGGTCGAAGCCGGCTTTATTCGTGCCAAGAATACCTGTAATATATTAACGAAGAATTTCCTCGATTTCTGTATGGCATCGCTGGGGTTCTTCTTGGTCGGTTATGCCTTTATGTTTGGTGACGGCAATGCTTTCATGGGACTGAAAGGCTGGATGCTGACAGGGGTGGGTGACACGGCCAGTGGTCTTCCGTTATATGCATTCTGGCTGTTTCAGGCGGCGTTCTGCGGGGCGGCGGCAACCATTGTTGCCGGCGGCATGGCCGAGCGGATGAATTTCAAGGCCTACCTGATTTATTCATTCCTGATTTCGGCACTGATTTATCCGATCATCGGTCATTGGGTCTGGGGCGGTGGCTGGCTGAGTACAATGGGCTTTATGGACTTCGCCGGTTCAACGGTTGTGCATACGACCGGCGGCATGGCGGCATTAATCGGGACCATCATGCTCAAGCCTCGGTTAGGCAAGTACGGCATTGATGGAAAACCCAGGGCGATTGCCGGCCACAATATTCCATTGGCTTCATTGGGAGTCTTTATTCTGTGGTTTGGGTGGTTTGGCTTTAACCCTGGTTCGACACTGGGAGTGAACAATGGTGGTATGGACATCGCACGGGTGGCAATCAATACGAATATGGCCGCAGCGCTGGGCGGTATTGCGGCGATGGCTACAGTTTGGATACGATTCGGTAAGCCGGACTTATCGATGGCCATGAACGGGGCATTGGCCGGGCTGGTCGGAATTACGGCTCCGTGTGCATTTGTCGAACCGTGGGCGGCTTGCGTGATTGGTTTAACATCTGGTATAATCGTTGTGTTAGGTGTGGAGTTGCTGGATAAGCTTCAGATTGACGACCCGGTTGGTGCGGTTCCGGTTCACGGGTTCTGCGGCATATGGGGAACGATCTGTGTTGGCATTTTTGGTAAAGAGGGTTTGGGAGGGCTTGCCAATAACGGCTTTATTTACGGCGGTAACCCTACGCAGCTTGGTATCCAGATGGTTGGCAGCATTGCGACAGTTATATTCGTGCTGGTTACAATGGGTTTGATATTTAAAGTTATCGATGTGATTGTTGGATTGCGAGTCAGCCGGACGGAAGAGTTGCGCGGTCTGGATATCGGCGAGCACGGCATGGAAGCTTACTCAGGCTTCCAGGTTTTCAGTTAACTGTTTTCTGTAATGCGAAAAGATAAAATTAAAAAGTGGAGATATAACCGATGAAATTGATTATTGCCTACATTCAGCCGCATAAGTTGGAAGATGTCAAAAAAGCATTGGCTCAGGCCGACGTTGCCAAGATGTCCGTGACAAATTCGTTGGGATGTGGCGCCCAGATGGGATTTGAAGAAAGTTACCGAGGTATTAAGTTTGAAGTCAATTTACTGAAAAAAGTCCGCTTGGAAATTGCGGTGAATGAGGATTTTCTTGACAAGACGATCAACATGATTATTTCGGCCGCTCGAACGGGGGAAATTGGCGACGGCAAAATCTTTGTTTTGGACCTTACCGATTGCATCCGGATTCGCACGGGAGACCACGGTAACGAAGCAATCGGATAATCAAAACCAATTGACAGCTACAAAAATGTAGGAGTTATTTTTTTATTCCTACAAAAATGTATATATCAAGCATTTTGAAAAACTGAGCACGCTTTCTTTAAGTTCTTTTTAGGAAATAACATACGTTAATCTGATGAGCGGTAGAGCGACTTGGCATCGAATTTGCTTTCTATATGTGTCGTTATTCTTTTCGTTAATAAAAGTATTTTGATTTAGGTCGTATTGAAAGGAACCCAATGATGACACCGAAAGAATTCTTTGAATTCGCGAAGAAAAACGGTGCCGAGATGATGGACCTGAAGTTCGTTGATATGCTCGGCACATGGCAGCACTGTTCTTACCCGATTGCAACGATCGATGAGAGCATTTTCACGGATGGCCTTGGTTTTGACGGGTCTTCGATTCGCGGCTGGCAGGAAATTCACCAGTCGGACATGCTGGCGGTATGTGATCCCAATACCGCGGTGATCGATCCGTTCTACGCTAAGCCGACCATCAGCGTGATTGCCAACATTGTTGACCCTGAGACAAAAGAACTTTACGGCAAGTGCCCGCGAAACACCGCGGCCAAAGCGGCTGAATATCTGAAGAAAACCGGCATTGCCGATACCTGTTTCATCGGCCCTGAACCGGAATTCTTTATCTTTGATGAAGTCCGTTATGAGCAAAACCAGCACACCGGTTATTATCAAATCGATTCGGTCGAAGGGTCATGGAATACCGCTCGTTTTGAAGAACCCAACCTCGGCTACAAGCCCAGTTACAAGGGGGGATACTTCCCGGTTAGTCCGACGGATACCTATCACGACCTTCGCGGTGAAATGGTGTATGAAATGATGAAACTGGGGATTCGTATCGAAGCACACCACCACGAAGTGGCAACTGCCGGTCAGAGCGAAATCGACATGGAATTCTGTGAAATGACCAAGATGTGCGATCAGTACATGTGGTATAAATACGCCATTAAGAATGTGGCCAAGAAAAACGGCAAAACCGTGACCTTCATGCCCAAGCCAGTCTTTGACGACAATGGTTCCGGTATGCACAGCCACATTTCTCTGTGGAAGAAGGGCGATACGATTATGGCTGGTGACGGTTATGCCGGAATGAGTGAAATCGCTCTGAAAGGCATTGCGGGTATTCTGAAACATGCTCCTGCTATCCTTGCTTTTGGAGCTCCCTCGACCAACAGCTATCGTCGTCTGGTGCCCGGCTTTGAGGCCCCGGTGAATCTGTGTCTCAGTGCACGTAACCGTTCGGCATCCTGCCGTATTCCCATGTACAGCAACAGCCCCAAGGCCAAACGTGTCGAGTTCCGCTGTCCGGATCCGACAGCAAACGGCTACCTATTGTGGCCTGCGATGTTAATGGCAATGATCGATGGGATTGAGTCGGATCTGCCGGCGCCAAAGCCGCTGGATAAGAATATCTATGAACTCAAGGGTGAAGAATTGGCCAGCATTCCGAAGGTGCCGGGAAGTCTTGCTGAGTCGATTGATGCACTCGAAGCGGATTGTGAATTCCTGACTAAGGGCGGTGTCTTCAGTGAAGAGCTGATTGGCTCATGGATTAACTGGAAACGTTCTGAAGAAATCGATCCGATGGCACTGCGTCCGCATCCTTATGAATTCCACCTGTATTACGATTGTTAATGATTTTATTTTCCAGGCTTCGGCCCTGTTTTTACCGGGCCGAAATTTTTTGCAGGACAATAAAAAATTCCCAAAACATTGGGTTCAGGGCAAGACAGGGATTTTGCCGTGTTATAACGGTGATGAACCGTCTTGCCCCCTGCATAGGGGGATTTCAGGATTTTAGCAAAATCTTGACTTCGCGGCACCGAGATATATAATGATTCCGTTTTCATTAGTTCAGTGGGTGTTCACTGAGGCTGAGTGAATGAAATTTTGGCTTACAAAACGCTCTTTTCGAAAAGGAGAAAGCATGAAGAATGAAGAAACGCAATTAACCGATGTGTATGGTGTCAATGTCTTCAACGATGCCATTATGCGACAGCGGTTACCGAAAAATATTTTCAAGGCCTTTGTAAAGACGCGTCAGGGACAGGTCGATTTCACGGTTGCGACGGCTGATGTGATTGCCAATGCGATGAAAGACTGGGCGATTGAAAAAGGGGCGACGCATTACTGTCATTGGTTCCAGCCGATGACGGGATTGACGGCGGAAAAACACGATTCATTTATCTCTCCCACACCGGATGGAAAAACAGTCCTTGAATTCAGCGGCAAGGAACTCATTAAGGGTGAACCGGATGCCTCTTCCTTTCCCTCCGGCGGTTTGCGAGCGACCTTTGAAGCGCGTGGTTATACCGCATGGGATTGTACGTCGCCGGTTTTCATCAAAGGCAAAACACTCTATATCCCCTGTGCCTTCTGTTCGTACACCGGTGAAGCGCTGGATAAAAAGACACCGTTGCTACGTTCGATGGAAGCATTGAGCAATCAGGCTGTTCGCGTTCTCAGGGTTTTGGGTGCAACCAATGTTCAGCATGTCGATACAACGCTTGGCGCTGAACAGGAATATTTTCTGGTTGACCAGAGTTTCTTTGGAAAACGTTTGGACCTGGTTTTAGCGGGCCGGACGCTTTTTGGTGCTCCGTCGCCCCGTGGGCAGGAAATGGAAGACCATTACTTTGGTACGCTTCATGAACGGGTTGCGGCCTATATGAACGATGTAAACACCGAATTGTGGAAGCTGGGTGTTTCATCCAAAACTCAACACAACGAAGTGTCTCCTGCGCAGTATGAACTTGCACCTTTGTTTGCGACGGTGAATGTTGCGACGGATCATAATCAATTGACAATGGAAACGCTGCAGAAAGTGGCATTGCGTCACGGGTTTGTCTGCCTGCTCCATGAAAAGCCGTTTGCAGGTGTCAACGGTTCCGGCAAGCATAACAACTGGAGCCTGCTAACGGATACCGGCAATAACCTGCTGGAACCCGGGACGACCCCGCATGACAACATGATCTTCTTGGTCTTTTTGTGTGCCGTTGTTCGTGCGGTGGACAAGTATGCCAAACTATTACGGGCGTCCGTTGCCAATCCGGGCAATGAGCATCGTCTGGGAGCCAACGAAGCGCCTCCGGCGATTGTGTCGGTCTTCCTCGGTGATCAGTTAACAGACATTTTTGAGCAGTTGGCTGCCGGTGGCGCCAAGTCATCCCAAAAGGGCGGCGAGTTGAAACTGGGAAGTTCCACGCTGCCTCCGTTGCCGAAAGATACGACCGACCGCAACCGGACATCTCCATTTGCATTTACCGGGAACAAATTTGAATTTCGGATGGTGGGATCCAGCCAGTCCACAGCGGGGCCGAATTTTGTACTCAATACGATTGTGGCCGATGTGCTGAAAGAAATTGCGGATGAACTGGAAAAATCCAAGAATGTTACGGTAGACGCCCAGAAACTGCTGAAGAAGATTGCCAAGGACCATGCTCGGATTATCTTCAATGGCGACAACTATCGTGAGGAGTGGGTTCAGGAAGCGAAAAAACGCGGACTTCCGAACATTCGCTCCACGGTCGAATCCATTGAAACGATTATGGACAAGGAACATGTCGATGTTCTCAAACGTCACAATGTTCTCAGCAAGCATGAACTGCATGCTCGTACGGATATTCTGCTGGAGAACTACAGCAAGAGTATCAATATTGAAGCCGGCGTAACAGTCTCTATTGCCAAGCGTCAGATTTTGCCGGTTTGTGTCGAATATTGTGCTCGCCTGGCGGCGTCAGCGGGTGTGGTTGCAGATTCCGGTGTTTCGTGCAAGGCGATTCAGAAATCGTTGGAAAAAGCCGCTAAGTGTGTTGATGAATTGGACGGTGCGATTGAAGCACTTGAAACGCTTCTTGCCAAGGCCCAAAATATCGACAAACCCCATTTACAGGCTCGCGCTTTTCGTGACGATGTGATTCCGGCGATGCAGGCCGTTCGAAGTGCTGCCGACGCTCTGGAAACTATTGTGGATGCGGATACATGGCCGCTGCCGACCTATGCGGAAATGCTGTTTCTCAGATAGCTACCATTTTAGATATTCAATAACTACAGACAATGAAGAGGTTAGCAACCCTGTCGGATGTGGCTCATTTCGGCAGGGTTGTTTGTTAATGAATGCTTATGATGGATATTAACGTTAACTATAAGTAAACCAAATACAAAAAGAATGTGTTTTTATGGGTTAGGTGTTGACACAAAGTAGCTATAGCACTAAAGTTAGAGGTCTTTTTAATAATTGAATTAAGCATGAGCAAATGCAGAAACGTATTAAGGATTTAGAATGTCATTAATGCCAAAAGATCAGGGACTTTATGAAGTCAGGCGGGAGCATGACGCCTGTGGAATTGGTGCGGTTGTTAATATCTCGGGAAAACAGGACCATTCCATTATTCAATACGGCAAGCAGATTTTGCTGAATCTTCACCATCGCGGGGCCGCCAGTGCGGATAATGTAACGGGTGACGGAGCGGGCATTCTTTGCCAGATTCCGCATGAATTTTTTAAGGCGGAAGCCAAAAAGCTTGGATTTACACTTCCCAATGCTGGATTGTATGGCGTAGGAATAGTGTTTGGTGCCAAAGATGAGAAGCTTCGCAAGGACTGTGATAAACTTCTGGAAAAAGCCATCGAATATTACGGCATGAAAGTACTTGGCTGGCGGGATGTGCCGTCTGATCCGTCGTGTCTGGGTCAGATCGCTCTTTCTGCTGAACCGACGATTAAACAGATATTCGTCGATGGTGCGAAATTCCGCGATGGAGAGCTGGAACGCCGACTTTTTATGGCTCGCAAACGAGCCGAACGGCTGGCCAATGAAACCTATGGTCAGACGGCCGAAGATTTTTATGTGACTTCATTGTCATACAAAACAATCTGCTACAAGGGTATGTTCATGGCCTGGCAGTTGTTTGCCTACTATCCCGATCTGAATGATGAGCGTTTTGTGTCATCGCTTGCTATTGTTCATCAGCGCTACAGTACCAATACGTTTCCCAACTGGCGGCTGGCACAACCGTTGCGCTGTATTGCACATAATGGGGAGATTAATACGCTGAGTGGTAATCGTAATTGTATGCGAATGCGTGAAAAACGTATTGAATGCAAAACATTAAGCGATGACCTGAGCGATTTACTGCCGATTCTTACGCCGGGCGCCAGTGATTCGGCTTGTTTTGATAACATGCTGGAATTGCTGCATCTTGGCGGTCGCAGTATGCCGCATTCGCTCATGATGATGATTCCTGAAGCGTTTGGACCAAAGTATCATATTAGTACGGACAAACGTTCATTCTATGAATATCATGCGTCCATTATGGAACCCTGGGATGGTCCGGCCGCGATGGTCTTTACGGATGGGCGCTTCCTGGGAGGAACGTTGGACCGTAATGGGTTGCGACCCTGCCGGTATACCGTAACGACCGATGGGTTGGTGGTTCTGGCTAGTGAAACGGGTGTTGTCGAGTTCCCGCCGGAAAAAGTGCGGACACGGGGGCGTCTTCAGCCCGGCAAAATGTTCCTGGTCGATACCAAAGAAGGTCGAATCATTACCGATAACGAAATTAAAGGGAAAGTGGCCCGTCAAAAGCCGTATCGACGCTGGCTTAATGAAAACCGTATTGAACTGAAAGGCCTTTTCGATACACCCGAACTGGATACGGGAACCCCGGAGACACTGGTTGCCCGAATGCGAATGTTTGGTTATACCCGCGAAGAATTACGGATGTTGCTGGTGCCGATGGCGGTCAACGGTCAGGAGCCGGTGGGATCAATGGGCAATGATACACCTCTGGCGGTACTCAGCGACCAGCCGAAGCTGCTTTATAATTACTTCAAACAACTCTTTGCACAGGTGACAAATCCCCCCATTGACCCGTTGCGCGAAGGTTTGGTGATGAGCTTGATGAACTTTACCGGCAAGAAATTGAATGTGCTGGATGAAACGCCGGAGCATTGTCGTCAGTTGAAGTTGCCGCATCCGGTATTGACCAATGAAGATATCACACGGCTTCGCAGTGTACAGCGGGACGACTTCAAAGTTGAAACTATTCATGCTGTTTTTGAAATCGACGAAAATGATCCGACACTGGGACTTGAAAAAGCATTGGATCATTTACTTGATGATGCCGAACATGCCATCCTTGAGAAAGATGTTTCTTTGATTATTGTCAGCGATAAAACGGCCGGCCCCGGGGTGGCACCTATCCCTGCGCTGCTGGCGGTTTCCGCATTACATCATGGCTTGATTGAAAAGGGCCTGCGCGGAGAAGCCGGCCTGATCCTTGAGACCGGGGAAGCTCGTGAAGTTCAGCATTTTTGTTTACTGTGCGGTTTTGGGGCGAATGGTGTAAATCCTTACATCGTTTTTGAGAGCCTCAGTCACCTGCAGCAGCAAGGCGATTTACCGCAAACGATGGAAGCCTCACAGATTGCCAGCAACTATATTGCTGCGGTCAAGAAGGGGATTCTTAAAACAATGAGCAAAATGGGCATTTCGACGCTTCGCAGCTATTTTAACGCTCAGTTATTTGAGGCAATCGGTATCAACAAGACGGTCATTGATAAATATTTCACGGGGACCAGTTCTCGTATCGGCGGCATCGGACTGGAACAAATTGCTGCGGATATTCGAACACGTTACCTGGATGCTTATACGCCCCGAAAATCAGGGTCACTGGATTTGGATTTTGGGGGTGATTATCATTACCGGATAGGCGGCGAGCGTCATTTATGGAATCCGACGACTATCAGCTGTCTGCAGCATGCCGTGTATTATAATGACCAGAAAGCCTATAATGATTTTGCAGAAGCGGTCAATAATCAATCAAAAGCAATATGTACCCTTCGCGGTTTGTTTGAGTTGAAGACAGCAGCGCCAATTCCGCTTGATGAGGTTGAACCGGTATCGGAAATCGTTAAACGGTTCTGTACCGGCGCGATGAGTCATGGTTCGATCAGTAAAGAAGCACACGAATGTATGGCGATTGCGATGAATCGGCTTGGCGGGATGAGCAATACGGGAGAAGGCGGTGAAGATCCCGCACGTTACCAGCCGGAACCCAATGGTGATTCGAAAAACAGCGCCATCAAACAGGTCGCGAGTGGTCGTTTTGGCGTCACCATTAATTATCTGGCACACGGTAAAGAAATCCAGATAAAAATGGCCCAGGGAGCTAAACCGGGAGAGGGCGGCCAGCTTCCCGGACACAAAGTTTCTCGTGAAATCGCTAAACTGCGGTATTCGACACCCGGTGTGACACTGATTTCACCGCCGCCGCACCATGATATTTATTCCATCGAGGATTTGGCGCAGTTGATTTACGACTTGAAATGTTCCAACCCGGAAGCGAAGGTATCGGTCAAACTGGTTTCTGAAGTCGGTGTTGGAACGATTGCCGCCGGTGTTTCCAAAGGGAATGCTGATGAGGTGCTGATCAGTGGCCATGACGGCGGAACGGGGGCCAGTCCGCAGTCATCGATCAAACATGCCGGTTGCCCGTGGGAAGTGGGAATTGCTGAAACCCAGCAGGTTCTGGTCATGAATAAACTGCGTGATCGAATTCGTGTTCAGGTGGACGGCCAGTTACGAACCGGTCGTGATGTGGTAATCGGGGCGTTGCTTGGCGCCGAACAGTTTGGTTTTGGAACGGCGGTTCTGGCCTGTATGGGATGTACCCTTTTAAGGAAATGCCACGAGGGCGCTTGTACCTATGGCATTGCGACACAGGACCCCGAACTTCGAAAACGCTTCGCGGGCAAGCCCGAATATATTGAACGATATTTTCACTTTATTGCAGAAGAAATTCGTCGAACGATGGCTCAGCTTGGATTTAGAAAGTTTAATGAAATGGTTGGACGTGTCGGTTGTCTGACCATACAGAAAGCAATAGAACACTATAAAGCCGGGGGGCTTGATTACTCGTTGATTTTCCATCAGCCGAATGCTGATAAGCCGGATGAATTGCATCATTCTTCCAAGCAGGCATATCTGCTTGAAAAACATCTTGATTGGGACATTATCGAAAAGACTAAAGCAACATTTGAAAAGAAACAAAAGGTTGACATTGAATTGTCAATCAAGAATACTGACCGCACAATCGGTACGATTCTCAGCAATCGTTTGGTTCAAAAGTTCGGCCCGGACGGGCTTGAGGATGATACGATCAATATTACCTTTACCGGTTCAGCGGGACAAAGCTTTGGAGCGTTCCTGACCAAGGGTGTTACCTTGAAACTGATTGGGGACAGCAACGACTATCTGGGCAAGGGCCTCAGCGGCGGGCAGATCATTGTGGAAACACCGCCCGGTTCACCATTTTTGGCCCATGAGAATATTATCGTGGGAAATACATTGCTCTATGGCGCCACACGCGGCGAGGTGTTCATTAACGGAATGGCCGGTGAACGTTTCTGTGTCAGGAACAGCGGAGCCACGGCGGTCGTAGAAGGGGTAGGCGATCATGGCTGTGAGTATATGACGGGCGGTCTGGTCGTAGTGATCGGGCAGACAGGGTGCAATTTTGCGGCGGGCATGAGCGGCGGGGTTGCTTATGTGCTCGATGAATTTCAGTTATTTGATACGTTGTGTAATCTCGATATGGTAGATTTGGAAAGTGTCTGGAAACAGGAAGACAAGGACCTGTTGTACGGCCTGATTCAGAAACACGAAAAACTGACCCGAAGTTCACGGGCCAGACGGATTCTGGATGCCTGGGCCAGCATGGTGGGTCGTTTTGTTAAGGTGATACCGATTGATTATCGCAAGGCGCTGGAACGTATGCGAGCGGTAGAAGAACGAAATACAGACACAACTCCAGCGACAGAGGAGGTGTTCCATGGCTAAGATAAAAGGTTTTCTTGAATATAAACGTCAAAAAGTGACTTATCGTCCGATTAATGAGCGTGTCAGGGATTTTGATGAGATCGAGATTCCCTTGACGCCGGAAGCAATCAAGCAGCAGGCGGCCCGGTGTACCGATTGTGGAATTCCGTTCTGTCATGGGACGGGCTGTCCGGTAAGCAACCTGATTCCCGATTTCAATGAACTTGTTTATCTGGGAAAGTGGAAAGAGGCTTGCGAAGTACTTCATTCCACGAACAATTTTCCGGAAATCACCGGCCGCGTCTGTCCGGCTCCATGTGAGACAGCCTGTACCTTAGCGGTAAATGATGAGCCGGTGTTGATTCGGCATATCGAATTTCAGATTGTCGAACGAGGATTCAAAGAGGGCTGGATTACTCCGATTACGGCCCGTCAGAAAACCGGGAAGCGGGTGGCTGTTATCGGTTCCGGCCCTGCGGGGCTTGCAGCAGCTCAGGACCTTGTCCGAATGGGACATGAGGTCGTTGTTTTTGAAAAAGACGAAAAAGCCGGCGGCCTGCTACGATATGGAATTCCGGATTTCAAGCTTGAAAAATGGGTTATTGACCGACGTCTTGAACAGCTTAAACAGGAGGGTGTTCAGTTCCAGATGGGCGTAAACGTGGGAGTTGATATTTCTGCACATTATTTGCAAAAGATGTTCGATGCCGCCTGTTTAACCATGGGAGCCGGACAGCCCAGAGATTTGACGGTGTCCGGAAGGGGATACGATAATATCTTTTTTGCGATGGATTATTTAACAATGCAGAATCATCTCAACAGCAGCGAAAGCATCGATCAGGACAAATTCATTTCGGCGCGGGATAAAGATGTTGTTGTGATTGGCGGTGGTGATACGGGCAGCGACTGTGTGGGAACCGCTCGACGACAGGGGGCCAAATCGAT